>PLEB01000267.1 GCA_003136915.1 Chitinophagaceae bacterium | reverse complement strand
TATGAATCTGCGCTACAGCTGTACGAAACTGCAGGGATCGACAATCTGAGCAATGCGGAAATCGCTAACGAGAAATTTCACCAGGGCTATGCGTATTTTGTGAAGAAGGACTTCGATCGGGCCAAACCTTTGCTGGACGCGGTTCGCCAGCTTCCCAGGGACCCGAACTATATTGATGCCAACTATTATTACGGGTATATATCCTTTTATCAGAAAAAGTATAACGATGCTTCCACCGCTTTATTTGTAGTAGAAAATGATCCCAAATACCACACTATAGTCCCTTATTATATTGCCAATATATACCTGATTCAAAAACAAAAAGAAAAAGCGATTTCTTACGCGGCTTCGAAGCTGCAATCGGGCGATCAGTATTATGATGCCGAGCTGCGGCAATTGACAGGCCATGGATATTACGAACAACAGGATTTTGAAAAGGCACTTCCTTATTTGGAATCCTATGTGGCAAAGGCGAAAAAAGTTACCCGCCAGGATATGTTCGAATTGTCATATTGTTACTATCATCTCAAGAATTATAAGAAAGCCATTGAAGGATTCAAGCAATTGGGAGGCAAAGAGGATTCGCTTGCTCAAAATGCAATGTACCTGCTGGGGGACAGCTATCTGAAAACCGGGCAAAAAGCCAATGCCCGGAATGCCTTTTTGTTTTGCGCTTCAAATAGCAGCTATCCGGCACAAAAGGAAATATCCCAGTTTCATTATGCAAAACTTTCGTTCGAGTTGGGTTATTTGGATGCCGCGCTGACCGGATTCCGGGAGTTTCTTGGCGAATATCCGAAATCAGAATATGCGGCTGAGGCCCGGGAATTGCTACTCAGCGTGCTTGCGAATACCAGTAATTATAAAGACGCATTGGCATTGATGGACAGTATGAATAACCCTTCAGAAAATGCAAGGGAATTGCATGCGAAAATCCTTTACGGAAGGGCCACGGAACTGATTAACGACGGAATGTTGCAGAATGCAAACGAACTGTTGGATCAGGCGCTGAAAGAGAAAAATAATACCGCATATCTTCCTTATATCAATTTCTGGAAAGGGGAAATTGCCTACCGTTCTAATCATCTTGATGAAGCCATTCCGTATTTTTTTGAATATCTGAAAATGCCGATGACCAGGGGTGAAGTAAATCCTGTTGATGCAAAATATACACTTGGTTACTGTTATCTGAAAAAAGAAAATTACCGTGAGGCCCAGGGATTTTTCGAGCAGGTGGTAAGGACTCCCCGGATCGATGCGGGTCCGCTGGAACAGGATGCCTTTATCCGGGATGCCGACTGTTATTATATGAACCGGGATTTCAGAACAGCGGTGGTCATGTACACTAAAGTGCTGGATTATTCCTGGCCTACGGCCGACTATGCCACATTTCAAAAAGCCATGGTTGCCGGAGTGAGTTCTTCCTCACAAAAAATTACCCTGCTCAACAGTCTCATCAGGAAATTTCCTTCCTCGACCCTGGTGCAGGATGCTAATATGGAGATTGCCAATACCTATCTTTCCAACGAGCAGTTCCGGGAATCACTTCCCTATCTGAAAAATGTCCTGAGCAGCACAGGCAATGATGCGTTGAAGCCGAGGGCTTATTTGCGCGAAGGCATTGCATACTTCAATCTGGAAAACAATGCTGAAGCATTGAACCAGTACAACCAGTTGCTGAAACAATATCCAAATTCTGTTGAGGCCCAGGAAGCCTTGGACAACGCAAAATCAATATACGTCGAGGAAGGCCGAACCAGCGAATATGTGAATTTTGCCAAGTCCATGGGCATTTCCATTTCCAGCAGTCAGGAAGATCAGCTGGCATACCAGGAGGCGGAGGTTCAATTTAACGACGGCAATTTTTCCGCAGCTCAGCAGAAGTTTGAAGACTATCTGAAAAAATTCCCCGATGGAAAATATTCGCTGGAGGCCAATTTCTATAAAAGCGAGATGTACGCCAACCAGAAAAACTGGGCCAGTGCAGTAACGGGTTATGAAATTGTAGCGGATAAAGCGCCCAATAAATTTGCTGAAAAATCTCTGTTACAGGCCGCACGATTGAATTTTTTCTATTTAAAAGATTATGCGAAAGCTGAAACCTATTATACAAAGCTGAAAGACTTTGCATCCGCCCAGGAAAATAAAATGGAGGCAATGCGCGGACTGCTTCGGAGTCAGTATGAATTGCAACACTGGTCAAATGCATCGGATAATGCCCGTGAACTGCTGGATCAGAAAGGCATTGGTTCAGATGATAAGATTATTGCCAATATGATTATCGGGAAATCTTATCTGGCGGATGGGAAATGTGATGCAGCGTTGCCTTATTTCAGAACCGTCACATCATTGAGCCGGGCGACCTATGGTGCAGAAGCGCAATACCAGATCGCTGCCTGCGAGTCCCAGCAGGGCAGGCTCAAAGAAGCCGAAAAATCGGCATTTGAAGTTATCCATAAATCAGGTTCATATGAGCTATGGGTAACTAAAGCGTATTTGTTATTGGGGGATGTCTATTTGAAAGAAAAAGATTATTTCAATGCCAAAGCCACGTTCCAGAGCCTCGTTGAAAATGCGAAGATTGAGGAATTACGTGTTCAGGCCGAGCAAAAATTAGATCAGGTAAAACAGGAAGAATCCGGGAATAGTAAAATCAGCAATGACAACTGAGATGCGAATCAACTCGTTGAATTTCATGAAGAGCGGTATTTGTTTAGCTGGCTTGATGTTGCTGGTCACCGTTTCTTTACATGCTCAGGACACCACGAAACGGAAGACTATTAACATCACGTCGACATTCAAACCTTCGCTGAAAAATGCGGCCAAGATCAATTTTAATGCGGAGCCACCGCAAATCGATAGTACGCATCCAACGCTTTCCTATAATTTGCCGGTTGAGTATTTATCGCTGCAATATCAGCCTGCCGGGCTTAGTCCCGTTGCGCTTCCCGGCGATACGCTCAGTATCTGGAAAAATGACAACTATATTAAAGCCGGCATCGGAAATATTCACCTGCCTTACGCAAAAGCCGGATTAAGTTTCGGAGACAGGAGATACAGTTTTTTCAATGTGTTTGCTGAGGGGTATTCCTCGAAGGGAAATCTGCCCTATCAAAAAAATAGTATGATTTCGGGGGCCATTACCGGCACGGTGAAAAGCCTGAACAATCTGGAATGGAGCGGTAAACTGGGATTCCGTGCGGATGGATATTATTTATATGGCTACCAGCCCGACTCATTAAAATTTGTCAACAGCCAATTGCTACAGCAATTTGTGACCATTGATGCAAGGATAGGCCTGCGGAACAGTGTTCCAACCGAATACGGGCTCACCTATAACCCGAATGTGAAAGTGGTTGCATTTGGTGATAACGAGTTTCCGCGCGGAACGGAAATCAACACCGTAATAAACCTCCCATTGCAAAAAACCATCGGAGAACATTTCGGAATCGACCTCGGCGTTACGGCAGACCTTACGCACTATCAGGTGACTGACGTTTTTACGATAAACAATAACTTATTTTACGTTTCTCCGGCCGTAGTGTACCATGGAGATAATCTGGCCTTACATGTGGAGTTGACACCTTCCTGGGATCAACAGGCCTTTCATCTTCTTCCGAATTTTTCCGCAGATTATACAACAGATAATAAGAAGTTTACCCTGTTTGCAGCACTTACAGGATATTATGAAAAAGGAAGTTACCAGCGTTTCGAAACGATTAATCCCTGGCTTTGGCAACCTACAACATTGTTAAATACCAGGGTTCAGGAACTCTATGGTGGATTCAAAGGCTCCCTGAGCAACCATGTTTCCTACCTGGTAAAAGCCGGGCCTTCCGAATACCACAACATGCCGCTCTTTTTGAATGATAGTCTGGATGGCAAAAATTTCAAAGTCATTTATGAGCCGAAAATGGACGTATTTAATGTGCATGGCGAAATAAGCTATACCCAGGGAGAACAATTCAGTGCCACGGCAGGGCTCACGCTCCGGAACTTCATGACGAAGCAGGAATACCGCGCCTGGGGCATGTTGCCACTGGAACTAAACGTCAATTTTCGCTGGGAAATATTGAAGGACCTCTGGTTAAAATCCGATCTGTGGGCATTCGACGGAGCTCCATTCCGTGCCTTGAACAAGTCTCCGCAAACTGGCGATGGAGGAATTGACCTGGATGCCGGCCTTGAGTTCCGGATAACCCGCCAATTTAATCTCTGGTTGCAGATGAACAACCTGTTCAATGATAAATATCAGCGCTGGAACCAGTATCCTGTTTATGGATTCAATATCTTAGGGGGTGTAATTTATTCTTTTGGAAGAAAATAATCCTCGGTTGCAGGACTGATCTATGTACGCAATTCTTAATAAATACCTTTTCCAGCACAAAAGTATCAGCATTCCGGGTCTGGGTACCATCTGGATGGAATCAACAGCAGCAAACATTGATGCCGGTTCACGAACTGCCCTGCCTGCTTATTACTATTTTCGGTTTGATAAATATTTTGATGCGCCTGACAAAGAGTTTTTTTCCTACCTGGCCACCAAGCAGCAAATCTCAGATTATGAAGCGCTCCGGCAATACAATGAATTTGCCTATGCATTGAGGGACCGGATCAATCATCTTCAGAATGCAGTTTGGGATGGGGTCGGGGAATTAAAGAAGGATATAGAAGGTAATATTCACTTCGAATCCGCACTGCGCAATCCATTTTTCCTGCAACCGGTTCCGGCAGAGAAACTGGTTCGTGCGCATGCGCAGCATACCCTGCTTGTTGGTGACCGTGAACGAACGAGTGGCGAGATGAGTCAATGGTTTTCGGAAGAACCCGTTCACGGGAACCGCCTTTGGTGGCTGGTTGCCCTGATTACCGGAATTGCGGCAGCGCTGGTGATCACAATCCATTTTTCATCCCGCGGATGGAATGTGGAATCCACCGGGAATCAGCAAACCCTTCAGCTGAATAAATAATTTTTATCTATCTGCGGAATCAATCATTATCAAAACCGATGGATGCCACGCCATGTCCAGTATGTAAAAGCGAACAGGTTCATTTTGTGTTGAATGCCCAGGACCACACGGTTTCTCATGAGTTTTTCGAGATCTGGGAATGCCATCATTGCTCGGTTCGTTTTACAAGGAATGTTCCGCCGCCGGAAAGTATCGGACGCTATTATCAGTCCGAGAATTATATCTCACACAGCAATACCCGGCAGGGATTAATAAACTCGCTTTATCACCGGGTGCGAAACCACACCCTTTCATTGAAATATGAACTGATCCTTTCAGCTACCGGGTTAAAACATGGAAATCACCTGGATATCGGGGCTGGCACGGGTGCCTTTGTACAATATATGCATAGGAAAGGCTGGGCGAGCCAGGGCATCGAGCCGGATGTGAAAGCGAGGCAGGTTGCTTTTTCGGATCACCGCACTGCGCTATTGCCTGCCGAATCATTTTCAAGCCTTCCCGAAGCATCCTTTGATGCCATCAGCTTGTGGCATGTGCTTGAACATGTTCACGGACTTCAACAATACCTGGAGCATTTGAAGAAATTATTGAAGCCTTCCGGAAAACTGTTTATTGCCGTTCCGAACTATACCAGTTATGATGGTATGAAGTATAAAGAAAATTGGGCAGCTTATGATGTACCGAGGCATTTTTACCACTTTTCTCCAGGTTCCATGAAATATCTGCTGGATGCCAGCAGACTTAAATTAACCAGGATGGAGCCGATGTGGTTCGACAGCTTTTATATCAGTCTCCTGAGTGAGAAATATGCAACCGGTCATTCATCGCTGATCAGAGGGTTTCTAACGGGTACAATCTCCAATATAAAGGCGCTCGCACAAAAGGAGCGCTGCAGTTCGCTTATTTATGTAGCGGGGAAGTGAGATTAAACCGTACCTCATAAATACTCGGCCAAAGCTTCCCGGTAATATAGACTTTATTTTTTGCTGAATCGTAGGCAATTCCATTCATAAATTCGGCACCTGGATATTTTGTTTTGACCTCCTTATTCAGTTTGCTGAAATCGGCTTTGCCGGTGACCTTGCCCGTTGCCGGATCAATGCGGATGATATAGTCTGTCTCATAGACATTCGCGTAAATACTCCCCTTGATATACTCCAATTCGTTGATGTTGCCTACTGCGCCGTTGTTATCTGTAACGGTAACCTGCCTGACGGTATTGAATGTATTGGGATCGAGCCAGGTCAGGCTGCTTGTGCCATCGCTCATGATCAGGTCAACGCCGTCGGTGGTCATTCCCCAGCCTTCCTTGCTGGGGAATGAAAACTGACTTAATTTTTTGAAAGTTTTTGCATCGTAGATAAAACCGGTCTTGTTCGTCCAGGTCAGCTGGTAAATCTTCCCGTTTAAAGAGGTTATTCCTTCACCGAAATAAATTTTTTTGTCGAGTTCCGCTTTTACGGAAATCTTTCCTGTCGTGGGGTCAACAATGCCGAATATGGATCTCGTATTGGGATTTTCTTCAGGTGAGCCTGAACTTTCATACAGCTTTCCATCGTACACCATCAGACCCTCCGTATAGGAATTTATATCATGCGGTGTTTCGTTCAGCACGGTATAGGAGATCTCTGCCGGTGCATTGCTGGTTGCCGGTTCATCGATGGAGCCCGAAGTTTCAGAGGAGCTATTGGAATCTTTGCACGAGGCGAGCGAAAGAATCAATAACAGAGGCAATAAAATCTTGGCCATATTTCGGTTGGTCTGCAAAAATAAACGGTAAATTCCTAAAATGGTGCTAAAAGAAAAAGCGTTCTGAAAGGAACGCTTTTTACTTTTTACTCTTTAATTTCTCAAATATGCGACTCGATCTTTTTCACAAAATTGCTTTTCGGTTGTGCACCAACCAGTTTATCTACTACTTTGCCACCCTTGATAAACAAAATAGCCGGAATGGAAGTGATTCCATAATTAATGGACAGCTGCGGATTGTGATCCACATTTACCTTTCCTACATTGATCTTGCCATCATATTCTTTTGAAAGCTCTTCAATTACTGGTCCGATTGCCCGGCACGGTCCACACCATTCAGCCCAGAAATCAATCACAGTTAATTTATCAGAAGCAATCACCTTTTCCTGAAAGTTCGCATCGGTGAATTCATGTGCCATATATATTCGTTTTAATTTGATGTAAAATTCCGCTTTTTTCTCCGGCTTTTTTGTCGGTTCAGCGACATAGATGCAAATATGTTTCCATTCCAATAAAACACTCATTCTGTCACTTTCCTCCTAGGATGATATGATTTGGACTTCGAACTCCGGACTGCTTTGCAAAAAGGCGGCCATTTCGTCATTCATTTCAAATCCATTCTCCAGGGTATGCATGGTGATCCGGCTATTGCTCCTGGATTCCACTATATTTATTTTCAGGGTTGATTTCCCGGGATGCTGCTTCATGTTCTTCTCTACAAACCGGATCATATTTTCGTTGAGGTGACGGGCTTCCAGATCAAGCACCACTTGTTTGGTTAGCACCGGTTTGATACTTTCCAGCATCATCATTTTCTCTACCTTGAATTCAAATTCCACGCGGTTATACCTGGGTTTGAAATAACCAGTCATGAATATATTTTTTCCTTTTTCCAGGTAATTGGAGAAGCGGGCATATTCCTCGCTCCAGAGGATGAACTCACTTTTACCAGAGTAATCTTCCAGCGTAAAGGACCCAAATTGCTTACCGGTTTTTGTTACCCGGTGTTGTGCATCCACTACGAGCCCGGCCAGACGATAGGATTTGGACGGATTGGCCTGCAGGGTCACTGCTTCTTTGATCTCGTTGAAGTCGGCCAGGTTTATAATATTGTAATGGTTGATCTCGAAGCGGAAATGATCCAGCGGGTGGCCGCTCATGAACATTCCGGTCACGTCTTTTTCATGATTTAGCAATTCAGTAAGCGTCCACGGCTCGCAATTGGGAATCTTGGGAGGTCGTACTTCGAAATCTGCGCCGGAATCGCCGAAAAGCGTATTACTGTGCTGCACATTCTGGGCCTGTACCACATTTCCAAAACGGATGATCTTTTCAAGACCCGTACTGGTATCTCCGGGCGCGATATAAAAATATTGTGCGCGATGCATATCAGGAAAACAGTCAAATGCGCCGGCATATGCCAGGCTTTCCAGGGTTTTTTTACTTACGGTCCGTTGATTTATCCTTTTGATCAGGTCAAAAATAGAAGTAAAGGGCGTTCCTTTTTCCCTTTCTTCAATAACAGCACCAACGGCCGCTTCACCAACACCTTTCAGGCCACCGAGACCTACGCGGATCTCGCCTCTCGGGTTCACGGCAAACCCCTTCTTGGATTCATTCACATCGGGCCCAAGCACCTTCAAACCCATCCGTTTGCATTCCTCCATGAAGAAGGTTATTTTGTCGATACTGCCGGAATGGTTCAGAACGGATGCCATGTAATCAGACGGATAATGGGATTTCAGGTGAGCTGTCTGGTAGGCTACATATGCATAGCAGGTGGAATGTGATTTATTGAATGCATATTGGGCGAAAGCTTCCCAGTCTGTCCAGATCTTTTCCAGTGCCGCTGCAGCATGTCCTCTTTGGGTTGCCCCCGAAATGAACTGGCTCTTCATTTTATCCAGAATGGATTTCTGCTTCTTACCCATGGCCTTGCGGAGCACATCGGCGTCTCCTTTGCTGAATCCTGCGAGTTTCTGTGCGAGCAGCATGACCTGCTCCTGGTAAACTGTGATCCCATAAGTGTCCTTAAGGATCTCTTCCATTATGGGAAGATCATAGCGGATTGCTTCGCGAAGATGTTTCCGGTCAATGAATGCAGGGATATAAGCCATGGGGCCGGGACTGTATAATGCATTCATCGCAGTGAGATCGTCGAATTTATCCGGCTTGAGGTCCCGCAAATATTTCTGCATACCGGGACTTTCAAATTGAAAAGTACCAATGGTTTCTCCCCGCTGGTATAACTCGAATGTTTTTTTATCATCGGGCGGGATCTTATCTATGTCAATCTTTACGCCATGATTTTGCTCTATCAGCTCCAGCGCGGTCTTTAATATATTTAGGGTGCGTAATCCGAGGAAGTCCATTTTTAACACGCCTGCTTCTTCAATAATGCTGCCTTCAATTTGCGTTACGAGCAGGTCCGAATCCTTGGCCGTGCATACCGGAATGATGTTGGCCAGTTCTTCCGGCGCAATGATGATACCGGCGGCATGCAGGCCCGTATTTCTCACCGACCCTTCGAGTCGCTCGGCTTCATGCAATACATTGCTGCGAAGGTCATTTCCCTGGTAGATCTCCCGGATTTTCTTTATCAGTTCCCGGTCGTCGCCGCCCACACCTTCTTTTTCCTCGAGTGATTTTTCTCCGTCTTTTGAAGTGAGGGGCGCGTGCAATACTCTTTTCAATGTGATGCCCAGACGCTCCGGAACCAGCTTTGCCAGGGCGTTTGCTTCGGACAAAGGAAGATCCAGCACACGCGCAACGTCTTTGATACTCATCCTGGCCGCCATAGTGCCATAGGTAATGATCTGCGCCACCTGATTTTTTCCGTATTTTTTTACGACATAGTCAATTACTTTTTGCCGGCCCTCATCGTCAAAATCGGTATCAATATCAGGCATTGATTTCCTGTCGGGGTTGAGAAACCGTTCGAAAAGCAGATTATATTTGATCGGATCAATATTGGTGATCCCTATACAGAAAGCTACAACGCTCCCTGCTGCCGAACCACGGCCAGGGCCAACGAATACCCCCATTTCACGGCCGGCCCGAATAAAATCACTTACGATTAAAAAATATCCGGCAAAGCCCATTGTCTTAATCGTGAACAATTCAAATTCTATCCGCTCCTGAAGCTCAGCCGTAAGTTCGCTGTACCTTTTTTTTGCACCCTGGTATGTAATATCTTTTAAATACTCCCATTGATTCAGGTTGCTGTCGGCATGAATTTGGAATGCTTCCGGAATTGGAAAGGCCGGCAGCAGTATATCTTTTTTCAGGTTCAGCAATTCTACTTTGTCCTGCACCATTCCTGTATTGTCAATCGCTTCGGGAATATCTTTGAAGAGTTCCGTCATTTCCGCCGTAGTCTTTAAATAAAACTGGTCGTTCGGAAATTTGAAGCGCCGGTTCTTCAGATTCATATCATCATTCACAAAATCATCATATCCGGGCGTGGATTGTTTTTCTCCGGTATTGATGCATAGCAGGATGTCATGCGCGTTGTAATCCTCCCGGTCAGTATAATGACTATCATTTGTAGCGATTACCGGCACCTTGTATTTCTTGCCTAATTTCACCAGGAAATTGTTTATTTTTTCCTGCTCGGGCAGTTGATGGCGTTGCAATTCAATAAAATAATCTTCCCCGAAAAGATTTAGCCACCAGTTAAATTCTTTTTCTGCTTTTTCCTCACCTTCATTCAAAATAGTTTGCGGAACGTAGGCGCCAATGCAACAGGTGGTTGCTATGAGCCCTTCGTGGTATTTTTCAATCAGGGATTTATCGATCCGGGGGTATTTGCTGTAAATTCCTTCAATGTATCCCAGGGAAGTGAGCTTGGTAAGGTTCTGATATCCTTTCTTATTTTTCGCCAGCAACACCTGGTGAAAACGCTGATCTTTCTGGTCTTTGGTAAAGGTTTTCCGATGTCGGTCAGCCACTACATAAAACTCACAGCCTACAATGGGCTTTACCTTCAGCGAACCATCCGCATTCTTATGTTTATACGCCTCCGCTACAAAAGCAAAAGCACCAAACATATTGCCATGGTCGGTAATGGCCAGGGCGGGCATCTGATCCCTGACCGCTTTGGTATACAGATTTTGGATGGAAGCGGCGCCGTCCAGAAGGGAGTATTGTGTGTGTACGTGGAGATGTGAAAAAGTGGACATTGGCTTATTACTTACTGTTGCAATTAACAAAGAATAAAACGCGTTAGGCATTATTGGCCGGCCCTATCTCTTCACATAGAACACACAATTTCATAACTTATTGGTGATCAAGCATAAATTGCCGCAAAACCGGTGGGATA
The DNA here is from genome assembly GCA_003136915.1 of Chitinophagaceae bacterium. Lineage (GTDB taxonomy): Bacteria > Bacteroidota > Bacteroidia > Chitinophagales > Chitinophagaceae > Puia. The sequence continues at coordinate 8,766 of PLEB01000267.1, read as the reverse complement.
TGGGATCACAAAAACCATATCTTTGTACGTATCCTGTATCCAACAAAAAAATGAAAAATCAGTTCATTTTATCGCTCATCCTGATCTTCGCCTGCGGCTGCCATGTGCTGCGTCCGGGTACCACGGCAGATAACCCGGCGGAGTCTGTGCAAACTACGACATCTCTGGATAGATCAACACAGCCCCGGTTCCTGGAAGGCATTACAACGGCTGATGAAACTACGAAAACCCCGGAAAATCCAGTCAAACCGCGGGCTTCTTCAAACCATTCTTCTTCCAAAGGTTCATCAGAAATCGGAAGCAGGGAAAAGTTTAACAGTCTGCAATTCAAGTATGCCATCCTCACAAATTCACCGGTAGAGCTGCTTACTAATCAAAAACTATTGGATTTCATGGATCAATGGTATGGTGTTCCGTATCACTACGGAGGAAAAGACAAGGATGGGATCGACTGTTCTGCCTTTGCATCCCTGCTGATGGCCAATGTTTACGAGGTAAATGGCCTTCCGCGGATCTCTAAGGATCAATATTTGATATCCCGCCGGGTCAAAAAAAGGGATTTAAGGGAGGGCGACCTGGTATTTTTTCATACCCTGGGCAAGGGACATAACGTGACCCATGTCGGCGTTTACCTCTATAACGACCGCTTTATCCACGCATCAATTTCAGGTGTTCAGATCAGTAACCTGGGTGAAGGTTATTATTCCAGCCATTTTGTAGGGGCAGGCAGGGTCATTTCTGGCACAGAAAGCAACTGAAATACTGTCATTTATCACCTGCCATCTTTAATTCCAGATGTTTTTTATTGAATGACGACTGCCAACTATTCCCATTTCGTGTAATTGGTACAGAATTTAGTGTTAACTTTGCTGCCCCTTCCAACGGGCCTCTAAAACTTTTCACTAAATTTAAATTAATACAGTCATGGCTAAAAAGTTAGCGATTTCACCAATTGCAGGTACGAAAAACAGAGTTTTTGTAAAACCTGCGCCGGCAGAAGAGAAAACTTCAGGCGGGATAATCATTCCTGATACGGCTAAGGAAAAGCCCCAGAGAGGCGAAGTTGTCGCGATCAGTGATATAGATGAAGACGGCAAAAAGCCTGTCATAAAAGTGGGCGATGTTGTATTGTACGGAAAATATTCCGGTACTGAAATCAGCTTTGAGGGTCAGGATTTTTTAAGCATGAGAGAGTCGGACATCATCGCGAAATTTTAAGACAACAAGACAAATTTGAAAATTTGAAAATTTGAAAATGTGTAGATGAGAACCATTGGTCCTCAATCATTTTCAGATCCTTAAATTTTCAAATTATCAATTTATCAAATTATCAAATTAAAAAACAATGGCTAAACAACTTTTCTTCGACATCGACGCAAGAAATAAAATGAAAAAAGGCGTTGACATNNACTATTACAAAAGATGGTGTTACAGTTGCAAAGGAAATTGAACTGGAAGACCTGATCGAGAACATGGGCGCCCAGATGGTAAAAGAGGTAGCTTCCAAAACAGCGGATATCGCAGGTGATGGTACCACAACGGCAACCGTGCTGGCACAATCTATCATTAGTGAAGGACTCAAGAATGTAGCCGCAGGTGCCAATCCGATGGACCTGAAAAGGGGTATCGACAAAGCCGTCGTCTCCGTAGTGAACAGCCTGAAGCTACAGTCACAAACCATTGGCAACGACAGTAAGAAAATTCAGCAGGTAGCCGCCATTTCATCCAACAATGATGAAAACATAGGTAAACTGATTGCTGAAGCCTTTACCAAAGTAGGTAAGGAGGGCGTTATTACCGTTGAAGAAGCAAAAGGCACCGATACTACAGTAGATGTAGTGGAAGGTATGCAGTTCGACCGCGGTTACCTTTCTCCTTATTTCGTTACGAACAGCGAAGAAATGGAAGCGGAATTGCAGAACCCCTACATTCTTATCTATGATAAGAAGATCTCTGCAATGAAAGATATTTTACATATCCTCGAGAAGGTTGCCCAGGGCGGTCGTCCGCTCCTGATCATTGCCGAAGATCTCGAAGGTGAAGCACTTGCAACACTTGTAGTAAACAAATTGCGTGGTACCCTGAAAGTGGCTGCTGTTAAAGCTCCCGGCTTTGGTGACCGCAGAAAGGAAATGCTACAAGATATTGCCGTCCTGACCAAGGGCATCGTCATCAGTGAAGAACAGGGATACAAGCTGGAAAATGCTGATCTAAGCTACCTGGGTTCCGCCTCTTCCGTAACGATCGACAAAGACAATACGACTGTTGTCGGCGGAAAAGGAAAGAAGGAAGACATCACTGCCCGCGTTAGCCAGATCAAGGCACAGATCGAAACAACAACTTCAGATTATGATAAGGAAAAATTGCAGGAACGCCTCGCTAAACTGAGCGGAGGAGTTGCCGTATTGTATATTGGCGCTGCAACAGAAATGGAAATGAAGGGAAAGAAAGATCGCGTTGACGACGCACTTCACGCTACAAGAGCTGCCGTTGAAGAAGGAATTGTTCCTGGTGGAGGCGTAGCGTATATCCGCGCTATTGAGGCGCTGGATAAATTGAAAGGTGCAGCTAATGAAGATGAATCAACCGGGATCCAGATCGTTAAACGCGCTATCGAAGAACCACTTCGCCAGATCGTTCATAACTGCGGTATTGAAGGAAGCATTGTTGTGCAGAAGGTAAAAGAAGGAAAAGCTGACTACGGTTTCAACGCAAGGACTGAAGTATATGAGAACCTGCTCAAAGCCGGTGTCATTGATCCTACCAAAGTTACCCGTATTGCCCTCGAAAATGCGGCTTCCATCGCTGGTATGCTGCTAACTACCGAATGTGTAGTAGCAGACAAGCCGAAGAAAGAAGAAGCTCATGTTCATCCGGGCGGAGGAGCGCCGGGTATGGGTGGAATGGATTATTAAAAGAACAAATTCAAATNNATTTGAATTTGTTCTTTTAATAAAGTAAAAATTAAAAAGTAAAAATTGGAGCGTGCACTCGCTTTTAGCTTTTCTAAGTACGAACCAATTTTTAATTTTTACTTTTTTCTCAAATCCGCAATCGTCTTCTTCTCCAATAAACGCAAATTGGCATCGCGGACCTGAATCAATACCTCGTGAAGCCCGCAATGCTTTTCATCGCAGTTCCAGCACTTTTCATAAAAATACAGGCTTACGCAGGGAAGAAGAGAAATCGGTCCATCTATAAGTCGCATTACCGTTGCCAGGGTGACTGCGTCAGGATCTTTTGCAAAAAAATAGCCGCCGCCCTTTCCTTTTTTACTTTCCAGGATGCCGGCTTTTCTTAACTCCAGGAGGATATTTTCGAGAAACTTCAGCGGAATTTTTTTCTTTTTTGAGATCTCGGCAATCAAAACAGGCCCCTCGTTTGAATGCTCAGACAAGTACATAAGGGCCTGAAAAGCGTATTGGGTTTTTTTTGATAGCATACGGCGCTTTAGTTACAAGTTATATGAAAATAATAACAGTTCAGGCGATAAACAGTTTCAACAAAACTCCGGGCCGGCTAAAATCCCAGCACATTCTTCATAGAAAAAACGCCTTTCTTATTATAGATATACTCGGCAGCAAGCACGGCTCCTCCTGCAAACCCTTCGCGGCTATGGGCAGTATGCCTGATTTCCAGATCGTCAATTTTGGATTTGTACATTACTTCATGAGTGCCCGGTGCAGGGTCTGCCCGTTCACTGATAATGGAAAGTTCAGCGTCTGAATCTGAAGGACGATTAACCCAGGATCTGAGCGATGGTATATTTTCGATAACCTGTTCAGCCAGTGTAATCGCCGTTCCGCTGGGTGCGTCCTTTTTTTGGGTATGATGTGTTTCCCGGATTTGTACGCTGTACTCCGGATGTGCGGTCATCATTGCGGCCAGCTTTTTATTCAGTTCAAAGAAAATATTTACGCCCACGCTGAAATTACTTGCGTATAAAAAGGTACCGCCCTTATTCTCAAATGCTTTTTTCACCGACTCATATTGATCCAGCCAACCCGTAGATCCGCACACTACCGGAATTCCTGCTTCCAGACATTTCCTGAGGTTGGACTCGGCTGAGCCTGGGCCGGTGAACTCAATGGCGACATCGGCTTTCGACAAATTATGGGGATTTAATTCATGCCCATTATGGAGGTCAATTTTCAATACGATCTCATGACCTTTTTTCACAGCGATTTCTTCGATGGCCCGGCCCATTTTCCCATATCCAATTAATGCTATCCGCATAGGTTGGCAAAGATATTAATTCAGGTTGAGTGGCCTTCCCCTTCCTTTGTGAATATCAAACACAAAGGTTAGTCCGGCCGTCAGGCTTGGGCTGGTCATGAACATGGGCTTTACCTTAAAACTCAGGTCGTCATTTACATTAAAATCCCGCAAATGGGCGTCTACCGTAGCGTCCACGATATTCAATCCGTAAAACAAAAGTAAAAACAATACCGAATAATCCTCGTTCTTACGGAAACTGTCTCTGTTGGTAATAATGCCATTTACATCGCCGTTACTCACAAACGGCCGCAGGATGGGGTCTACTTTTGCAAGGCTGTCACCCTGACTTTGGTTAATGGTAACCACCAGTGCATATTGGCATTTATTGTACCATGTCTTGTTGAAAAAGAAAGCATAAACCGGAATGCCGACCGCTGCGTACACAATAGGCAGTTTCCAGTATTTGTGGTTGTAAATCTGGCCGGCTCCTGGTAAAATGGCGGAATAAATAGTCGCCTTCCGCGGATTGTGTTTTTTCTTGAGAAGCGAATCTTTTTCACTTGAGGTGTTCGAGGTGGACCGTTGAATAATGGTATCCGATGCTGGCAGAACGATCAACTTTGGCACCATGCTGCTGTCAATTTTTTCTGGAATCGTATCTATCACAGGCAAAACGCTGAATGCTGAATGCGCAACGCAGATATCAGATGGAGAGTTGAAGAGCAGGGGATTCACAGGCAGCGCATTTGCCTGAATGAAAGAAATTCCAGAAATAAGGAGAACGAAAACTGCCTGCCTCATACCGAACGCTTAATTTATCTGCACGCCAAGCTGATCAAGAATTTTATTGAGCTCCTGGGCGGAATAATATTCTATAGAGATACTTCCTTCTCCTTTGCTATTGTGGCTGAGTTTTACCCGGGTGCTGAAATGAGATGCTAAAGTATCTTCAATTTTCCGGTAAGCTTCTGACAGGCCGCCTTTTAAAGATTCTTTAACGCGTGTAGCAGTTTTGTATAATTTACGAACGAGTTCTTCTGTTTGCCGAACGGATAATGACCGTGTTTTGATCTCATGGAAAAGATATAATTGTTTTTCAACCGTATCCACATTGATCAGCGCACGAGCATGGCCCATGGTGATCGCATTATTTCGGAGTGCGATCTGGATATCCGGAGGCAGCTTTAGCAAACGAACATAATTGGCAACGGTACTTCTTTCCTTACCCATTCTTTCAGACACCTGTTCCTGGGTGAAATTAAGTTCATCCATCATGCGCTTATAACTGATAGCCACTTCCATTGCATTAAGGTCTTCGCGCTGGAGGTTTTCCAGCAAAGCCAATTCGAGTAGCTGCTGATCATTCGCTTGTCGTATATAGGCTGGAATATCCCTGATTCCAGCCAGCCTGGCTGCACGAAAACGTCGCTCTCCGGAAATGAGCCTGTACCTTCCTCCGGTCAATTTCGAAATAGTTACGGGCTGAATGATATCATGCATACGGATCGAAGCGGCAAGTTCCTCCAGGGAGGTTTCGTCGAAGTCCCGGCGTGGCTGTTTTGGGTTCGGTTCTATCAGGTCCAGGGGGATGCGCTGAATACCGGTTAGATTTTCTGTAATTGAAGGACGCAATCCTTCTGCTCCGCTTTTTAGGTCCGAATCAATATGCTGGAGCAGGGAGCGGATTCCCTTTCCCAGGGCTTCTTTATCTTTTTTATTCGGCGTTGTCATGTTTGTTCTTGTTACCCCTGGTGCTTATTCCAGGATGCGTTCTTCCTGGGTCATCCTGGTCATATTGTTTTTTTGCAATACCTCCTTTGCCAGATTGAGGTAATTCATAGCCCCCTTACTGTATGCATCATATAGGATCACCGGCTTTCCTACACTGGGTGCCTCACTGATTTTGGAATTGCGGTGAATGATTGTATTAAAAACGATTTCATCAAAATGCTTGCGCACTTCACTGACCACCGAGTTGCAGAGACGAAGCCGCCCGTCATACATCGTCATCAGTATTCCTTCAATTGCAAGGTTCGGATTCAGGCGGCTTTGTACAATCTTGACCGTGTTCAGCAATTTCCCAAGACCCTCCAGGGCGAAGAATTCTGTCTGCACAGGAACGATCACCGAATCAGCGGCAGTAAGCGCATTTACGGTAATAAGTCCCAGAGAAGGCGAACAATCGATGATAATAAAATCATAACTGGGGCGTACGGATTCCAGAATATTCTTCAGCACACTTTCCCGTTCCGGATAATTGATCATTTCAATCTCAGCTCCAACCAGGTCAATATGCGAAGGGATCAGATCCAGGTGCGGAACCTCTGATTTCAGAATTACATCCTTTGCGGGAGTCTGGTTCACCATGCAATCATACAGGCTTTGCGTGATATTGTGCAGATCAAATCCTATCCCCGTAGTACTATTTGCCTGAGGATCTGCATCCACCAGCAGGGTCTTGAATTCCAGCACCGCAAGGCTTGCCGCCAGATTGATGGCGGAGGTGGTTTTTCCTACCCCTCCCTTCTGATTTGCAACACCGATGATTCTTGCCATATGACCCTCAATTTTTTGATGGCTGGCCTGGCCGCAAAACACGACAAAGCTCGTAAAGATGTATCCTATCGGGAAAAGTACAAAATTTAGTTTTCCTCCGTTGCAGCCATTAAAGTGCAAAAATACAAACTTGCTCTGCGACTTGAGAAAAATACCGGTTCACCCTAACTTGCACTTCCATGTATCTTATCATCTCAGGAACCAACCGCAAGGGCAGTTATACCCTGCGGGTAGCAGAACTTTATCAGTCTCTTCTTAAGGGAAAAAATATTGATGCCCACATTCTTTCCCTGGTGGATCTGAATGTACTGGAAAGGAATCCTGCCATCGTGCAGCTGGAACAGGAATGGCTGATACCCTCGAAGAAATTTGTTTTTATCAGTCCGGAATATAATGGCAGCATTCCGGGCGTATTAAAATGTCTGATCGATATCAGTGACATTGAAAAAGTTTGGTACGAAAAAAAAGCCCTGCTCACTGGTCTTTCCAGGGGAAGGGCGGGAAATTTGAGGGGCATGGACCATCTTACCGGCATACTGCATTATGTGCGCACGACAGTTCATCCGAACAAACTGCCTATTTCCATTGTTGACACCCTGTTCGACAATGGTGGAATGCGGCATGCCGGGACACTGAAATCGATCGATGCCCAACTGGACGAATTCATTGCCTTCTAATTTTGTTGTCAATTATTTTTTATGCGCAATGCAAGTTTTATCCTCATAATCGCGCTGATCATGGCTCTGCTCGACCTGTATGTTTTTCAGGTTGTGAAACTTTTAACCCAGGGATCCTCTCATCGTACAAGAACCATCATTTACTCGGCTTACTGGACCATCTCCGTTGGCGTTCTGCTGCTCCTTGTTCTTCTGCCTTTTATCCAGATTGACCGTTTGCCGAGGAATATGCGCAATTATATATTCGCAACGATCATTGGTTTATTCTTTGCGAAATTGTTTGCGGCTGTTTTTTTCCTGATCGATGATATCCGAAGGCTTATGCAATGGGGTGTTGGAAAGATTTTTTTCCGGAATACAGAAGGTGAGAGTGAGGTCGGTGAAGGAGTTTCCAGATCCCTGTTCTTAAGCTGGCTCGGGATAGGCGTGGGGGGCGCTTTGTTTTCATCGCTGATCTATGGGTTCAGTAATAAATATAACTACCATATCCGTCGGATTCCATTGCAATTTGAAAACCTCCCTCCAGGCTTTAAAGGTTTGAAGATTGTTCAGATCTCCGATATTCATTCCGGAAGTTTTACTAATAAAAAAGCAGTGGAAAAAGGCGTTCAGATGGCGCTTGACCTGAAACCTGACCTGATTTTATTCACCGGCGACCTCATCAACGACCGTGCAACGGAGATGGAAGATTATGTGGATGTTTTCAGCCGTTTGAAAGCTCCAATGGGTGTTTTCTCTACACTGGGCAATCACGACTATGGGGATTATGTTCACTGGCCGAGCCCCGAGGCCCGCCTGCAAAATATAGAAGATCTGAAAAAAACAGAAGTGGGCATGGGATGGAGATTGCTGATGAACGAGCATGTCGTGCTGGAAAGAGGTGGTGATCAGATTGCGCTGATCGGTATTGAAAACTGGAGCGCTAAAAAACGATTTCCAAAATATGGCAAGATGTGGGAAGCCTATCCCGGCGCAGAAAAATATCCATTCAAGATTCTCATGAGCCACGATCCCAGTCATTGGGATGCAGAAGTGAGACCTAATTACGGAGATATTGACCTAACCCTTGCGGGGCACACGCATGGTATGCAGTTTGGGGTCGAGATCCCCGGATTTAAATGGAGCCCGGTTCAATATGTTTATAAAGAATGGGCCGGACTTTACGAAGAGGGTAAACAAAAACTCTATGTGAACCGCGGCTATGGATTTATCGGATATCCCGGCCGTGTGGGGATTTTGCCGGAAAATAGTTTGATTGAACTGATTTGAGTTATGAGTTATGGGTGAAGAGGGTGATGAGTTGTGGGTTATGGGT
>PLEB01000233.1 GCA_003136915.1 Chitinophagaceae bacterium | reverse complement strand
CATACTCCCATACTCCCATACTTGCTTTAGGCTTTAGGCTTTAAGCTTTAGGCCTTCAAAAAGTTTTTCCTCATCGCAACCGGATAATCCGCAAGCGCAATCTGAGGATCCAGAATTTCAGGATGCCATAATTTTTCCCATTCAAAACTATAATATCCCGCATAACCATCCTTGTATAGCAGATCGATGGCGGAGAATATGGGCACGATGCCCCTGCCCAATAAAACATATTTTTCTTTTCCATCCACCATTTCCAGATCCTTAATATGCGTGTGCCGGATATATGGCTTTAGGTCCGCGTATACTTCAGCAGGTGTTTCTTTTGTAACGGACCACATATTGCAGATGTCCCATACCAACCCTATATGCTCATGCCCTGCAGATTCCATAATTTCTTTGAGATCCTTTTTATAAATCACTTCACCATGTGATTCGAGCAATGCACTCACTTTTGTTTCTTTGGCATATTCTCCCAATTCCCTCAATCCTTTGGCGATTAAATCCAGGGTCTGCTGACGGTCAGCATCTTTAGGAATCTGATTGGGAAATACCCGGATAAAAGGACATTCCAGTTTGGCCGCCAGATCGATGAACCGCTTTGCCTCATCCAGGTTCTTGGTTCGTTCGGATCCCTCGGGATAATGCATGGCCGCTGATGAACCAAGATCCACAAACACCAGGTTTCGGTCCTTCATTTTCCGTAATGTGGAAGCTATCTGTTGTGGCGAACTGAATTCCGGCACCTTGGTAAGATCCATTTCACGCAGAATTCCTCTCACTTCAATCCCGGAATAGTCGTGCTGTCCGGCAAATTTTACTATATCATCGAAAGTCCAGTCAGGGCAACCCAAAGTGGAGAATGATAATTTCAAGCTTGTTTGTTTTTTATAAGAAGGAAGGAATGGAATGGGCAACAGCGAAAGTCCAGATAATAGAAATTTTTTTCTTGAAACGGTTTTCATACCGGTTATTATATAGATTAAAGATAGTGCGGGTCCATCAACCATCAACTATCAATATAGATTAAAGATAGTTCGGGTCCATCAACCATCCACTAATACGCTACTCCAATCAACGACTGATCCTTTGTCTCCAGCATGGAAACACCCATCAGGTATTCATCCACTTTCCTGGCGCATTCGCGACCTTCACTAATGGCCCATACAACCAGGGATTGGCCACGGCGCATGTCCCCGGCAGTGAATATTTTCGAGATACTTGTCTGGTAGGATTTGTCCGTTGCTTTTACATTTCCTCTTTCATCCAACTCAACGCCAAGATCCAAAAGCAGTCCTTCGTGCTGTGGATGCAGAAAACCCATGGCAAGAAATGCCAGTTCGCAGGGCATAATCTTTTCCGATCCCGGAACTTCAGTAAATCTTGCCGGTTTTCCATCTTCTGCCAGCTTCCATTCCAGGGTAACGATCTTCAGGGCCGTCAGTTCTCCTTTTCCGTCCCCGACAAATTCCTTGGTCCCCATGGCCCAATGCCTTTCACATCCTTCTTCGTGCGAAGAAGAGGTCTTTAGCGTCATGGGATAGGTCGGCCAGGGCATATAAACGGTTCTTTCCTTGGGCGGCTGGGGAAGTAATTCAAACTGCGTAATGGATTTCGCGCCCTGACGGTTCGAAGTGCCAACGCAGTCACTCCCCGTGTCACCGCCGCCGATCACAATCACATTTTTTTTATTGGCCAATATGTCTTCTTCTTTATTTTCGGTTGCGCTTACCCGTTTGTTTTGCTGCGTTAGAAAATCCATTGCAAAATGAACACCTTTTAACTCACGACCGGGTATCGGCAGATCGCGCGGTATTGTGGATCCGCCCGCCAGCACAATGGCGTGGTAATCACTCAGGAGCTCATTCAAATGAACATCCACACCAACATTTGCATTGCACCGGAATACAATGCCTTCCTGCTCCATGAGGGCGATCCTTCTGTCGATCACCCATTTCTCGAGTTTGAAATCCGGAATGCCATAGCGCAACAATCCGCCTGGCGCATCATCCCGTTCAAAAACAGTTACGGAGTGGCCCGCACTGTTGAGCTGGGTTGCTGCTGCCATGCCAGCAGGGCCCGATCCGACCACGGCTATTCTTTTACCGGTTCTTACATTCGGCTGCTTTGCTTTTACAAATCTCTTTTCAAAAGCAATCTCGATGATATGTTTTTCGATTTCTTCGATCGTAATGGCCGGCTGGTTAATTCCCAATACGCAACTGCTTTCACAAGGGGCCGGACAAATCCTTCCCGTGAATTCAGGAAAATTATTGGTTGAAGAAAGGATCTCGTATGCTTCGAGCCAGGAATTGCGATAAACAGCGTCATTGAATTCCGGGATCACATTTCCCAGAGGACATCCATGACTGCAAAACGGAATTCCACAATTCATACAGCGCGCGGCCTGCTGATTCAATTGCACGGGCCCGTAAGGATTTATAAACTCTTTGTAGTCTTTTTTTCTTTCCTGAACAGGACGCTTGCCCGGGAGCTCGCGTTTGAATTCCATAAAACCGGTAAGTTTACCCATGAATCATGCTCACTTAATAATTATTCAATTATGATTTGACCCCGACGCGGGCCTTTTTTTCCAGCAAAACTTTTTTATAATCTTTCGGAAAGACCTTTACAAAGTTCCGCAACTGGTTTTCGAAATCGTCCAGCACAAACCGGGCGACCTTACTGGACGTATAGGCGTAATGTTTTTCAATCATTTCTTTCATCTCAGAAGCATCTTCCTCGGTCAGCGGATCCAGATCAATCATTTCCGTATTGCACAAAGAGGCAAATTTACCATCGACATCATACACATAGGCAATCCCACCACTCATTCCAGCTGCAAAATTCCGTCCTGTCGAACCAAGGATCACCACCTGTCCACCAGTCATATATTCACAGCCATGGTCGCCAATACCTTCCACCACCGCATTGGCGCCTGAATTCCTGACGGCAAACCGCTCGCCAGCTTTTCCACGGATAAAGGCTTCTCCTGACGTAGCACCATAAAATGCAACGTTTCCAATGATGAAATTTTCCTCAGGAACAAAGCCGGCATCGGCAGCAGGATAAACAATTAGCCGCGCTCCCGACAATCCTTTTCCAAAATAATCATTTGCATCGCCTTCCAGTTCCAGGGTAACTCCCTTCGTATTGAATGCGCCAAAACTTTGTCCTGCCGTTCCTGTCAGCTTAAAATGAATGCTGTCTTCCGGCAGGCCCTGGGCTCTAAACAATTTTGAGATTTCATTTGAAAGAATGGTGCCAATGGTCCTGTCGGTATTTTTTACCTGGAAAGCAGCGAATACTTTTTGTCCGGATTCCATCGCCGGCTTTGCAGCTGCAAGCAATTTCCAGTCGAGCACCTCAGATAATCCATGATCCTGTTCTTCCATATTGTGAACACCGGTGTACATGGATGTGGGCTCCTTGTATAATATTGGAGAGAGATTAAGTTTCTTTGCTTTCCAGTGCTTGATATTGTCATTCACTTCAAGACATTCCACCTGGCCCACCATTTCATTGATCGTACGGAAACCAAGCTCAGCCATGATCTCCCGAAGTTCGCGCGTAAGGAACTTAAACAGGTTCACCACGTGATCAGCATTCCCTGTAAATCTTTTTCTTAATTCCGGGTTCTGCGTGGCTACGCCGACGGGGCACGCATTTGTATGGCATTTCCGCATCATGATACAGCCTTCCACAACAAGCGCTGCTGTGGCAACGCCCCATTCTTCTGCACCAAGCAATGTAGCAATGGCTATATCGCGTCCCGTTTTCAGCTGACCATCTGTTTGGAGCACTACACGGCTGCGTAACTTATTCTTCACGAGGGTTTGCTGAGACTCTGCAAGTCCCAGTTCCCAGGGGAGACCGGCATGACGTATGGAACTCATGGGCGATGCCCCTGTGCCTCCATCATGGCCTGATATCAGGATCACATCCGATTTTGCTTTTGCCACGCCGGCAGCTATGGTTCCCACACCTGCCTTCGATACCAGCTTTACACTGATGCGTGCATGGCGGTTTGAATTTTTCAAATCGAAAATCAGCTGAGCAAGGTCTTCAATGGAATAAATATCATGATGAGGAGGAGGAGAAATCAGTCCCACGCCAGGTGTGGAATGCCTGACTTTCCCGATCCATTCGTCTACTTTATGACCGGGCAATTGCCCCCCTTCGCCCGGTTTTGCTCCCTGGGCCATTTTGATTTGCAATTCGTCCGCCTGCGTGAGATAATAACTGGTGACTCCGAACCTTGCAGATGCAACCTGTTTGATAGCAGAGCGCATAGAATCTCCATTCGGGAGCGTATCGAAACGGAATTCATCCTCGCCTCCTTCCCCGGTATTGCTTTTTCCACCGATGCGGTTCATTGCAATGGCAAGTGTTGAATGCGCTTCATGAGAAATACTGCCGAAGCTCATGGCCCCTGTTGCAAATCTTTTCAGGATATTTTCTTCGGGCTCTACTTCATCCAGCGAAATGGAAGGACGGTTTCTTTTGAATGCAAACATACCTCGCAGGGTCGCTGCTTTTTCCATCTGATCGTTTACCAGCTTCGAATATTTCTTGAACGACGGGTAATCGTTCATGTGTGTTGAATATTGCAGGTAATGAATTGTTCCCGGATTGAATAAATGGAATTCTCCTTTCCGCTTCCATTGGTAAACACCGCCTGCCGGCAGACGATCCACCGGAATATCTTTTCTGCTGAATGCAAATAGATGCTTTGCCAGGGTCTCGCGTGCTATTTCATCCAGTCCCATCCCTTCGATACGCGAAGTAGCTCCGGTAAAATATTTATCTACAACAGAATGATTCAGGCCGATGATTTCAAATATCTGGGCTCCCTGATAAGATTGCAGAGTAGAAATTCCCATTTTGGAGAACACTTTCAACAATCCCTCATTTACTGCTTTTACATAATTTTTTTTCAGTTGTTCGGCATCCAGCGCGGATTGCAGTTTACCCGTGGTTTTTGCATCCCGAATCGTTGCAAAAGCGAGGTAAGGATTGATTGCAGTGGCACCAAATCCAATCAGACAGGCGAAGTGGTGCACTTCCCAAACATCACCTGCTTCCACAATAATTCCTACCTGTCCGCGGTATCCTTTGCGGATGAGATGATGGTGAACTGCTGCCGTTGCCAGCAGGGAAGGAATGGGCGCATGTTCGGAATCAATCGCGCGATCCGTGAGCACAAGCACTTCAAATCCATCCAGTACCGCATCCACAGCGTAGCGGCATAGTCTTTCCACGCCCGCCTGAAGAGAACCCGGTTTTCCGTCGGCCCTGAAATAAGTCTGCAGGGTCTTGGCCTGAAATACACCCGTATCAATACTCCTGATTTTTTCCAATTCGTGATTGGAAAGCACAGGATGTTTTAATGCCACGCTGTGACAGGCCAGTGGGTCTTCGATAAGCAGGTTGCCGTTGTTTCCGGCGAATGTGGTGAGCGACATGACCAGCCTTTCCCTGATGGGATCGATGGGCGGATTAGTCACCTGAGCAAACAATTGTTTAAAATAACTGCTGAGATGCTGGGGTTCATCGCTAAGTACAGCAAGCGGAACATCAGAACCCATCGAGCCGACAGGCTCTTTCGCATCCAGCGCCATAGGCATAATGATGCTTTCAATGTCCTCTGTTGAATAGCCAAATGCTTTCTGGTATTTAAAAATCTGGTCGTGATGCAGCTCGGTAAATAAAACCCTGGGCTCCGGTAATTCTTCCAGACGGATCTTATATTTATTCAGCCATTCAGCGTAGGGTTTGGAGGAACAAATCGTCTTCTTCAATTCTTCATCACTTATGATGCGTCCCTGCTCCATATCCACGACGAACATTTTGCCAGGTTGGAGTCGCCCCTTTTCCCTGATCATTTTCTGCTCGATGGGCAATACCCCTGTTTCGGAAGCCATGATAACGCGGTCATCAGTTGTAACGCAATATCGTGAAGGCCGCAGACCATTCCTGTCCAGCGTGGCTCCGATTATTTTTCCATCAGTAAATGAGATAGAAGCGGGACCGTCCCAGGGTTCCATCAGCGAAGCGTGAAATTCATAAAATGCTTTCTTCACCGGATCCATCTGTTCATTCCCATCCCAGGCCTCAGGGATCAGCATCATCATGACATGTGGTAATGAACGGCCGCAAAGCAGGAGGAGCTCGATCATATTATCCAGGCATGCCGAATCCGACTGCCCGTCGGTAATGATGGGAAGCAGCATGTCCATTTCCTCCTTGGTAAAGTATGGAGATTCAAATCCCTTTTCACTTGTCTTGAGCCAGTTCAGATTTCCCTGAACAGTATTTATCTCCCCGTTATGTGCGATATAGCGAAAAGGCTGCGCTAATTTCCAGGATGGAAAGGTATTCGTAGCAAACCGAGAATGGATGAGTCCGAATGCGGAAACCACACGGTTGTTCCTCAGATCAGGAAAGTAGTCCCTAACCTGCAGACTGGTAAGCTGGCCCTTGTAAACAACGGTTTTGAATGAAAGCGAAGCCACGTAAAATCCGATGGGATCTTTCCTTACTGTATTGTAAATAGTATGGCTTGAATAATTTCTTAGAACGAACAGCTTGCGTTCAAGATCTTCCGGCTGGCTGATATGGTCCGGACTGGCAATGAAAACCTGTTCTATTTCAGGTTCAACCGAAAGCGCTGTGGAACCAATGCCCTCCGGATTTACAGGAACCCTCCGGTAACCGAGCACTTCGAGTCCCAGTTTTTCGGCGGCGCGGTTGAAGATATCCCGGCATTCTTCCCTGAGCATAACGTCCCTGGGGAAAAACAACATGCCTACTCCATACCTGCCGTAAGCGGGAAGCTGTATACCCAGGCGAATGCACTCATCAAAAAAGAATTCGTGCGGAGTTTGGATCATGATACCCGCCCCATCACCTGTGTTGCTTTCACAGCCGCAGGCCCCCCGGTGTTCCATGTTCTCGAGGATCGTCAGCGCGTCGGAGATGATCTGATGCGATTTATTGCCCTTAATATTGGCGACAAACCCGATGCCGCAGGAATCCCGCTCAAAAGAAGGATGATATAATCCCTGATTGCGTTCCATTAATTTCGATTAAGCAGTGAATGGCATCTACAGACAATCGTTAAATCAATGATTTTTCTAAGGAAGCAAGCGATTTGTCTAAAAATATAAAAAAACACTGATACTTTATTAAATAAATATCAACAGTTACTGCACTATTTATGTTCAAATCAGGTACGCATAAAGCGTATCATTTTTGTTGATTTCAGAGAAATCAATCTGGCCCGATTTCAGGTTCCGTAGCAACACATCATAATCCTTTCTGGTCCGAAGCTCAATACCCACCAGGGCAGGGCCGGCTTCCTTGTTGGTCTTTTGCATGTATTCAAACCGGGTGATGTCGTCGTTTGGCCCTAACACATTGTTCACGAACTCCTTAAGGGCTCCTGGCCGCTGTGCAAACCGGATGAGGAAGTAATGTTTAAGTCCTTCGAATTGCAGGGATCTTTCTTTGATCTCAGGCATGCGGTCAATGTCGTTATTGCTTCCGCTGAGAATGCATACTACATTCTTTCCTTTGATCGCATCCGCATACTTGTCCAACCCCGCAATAGACATTGCACCAGCGGGTTCCACGACGATGGCATCTTCGTTATATAACTTAAGTATTGTCGANNATCGAAAGCGTGAGATCGCCGGTTCTTTTGACTGCGGCACCATCCACAAAGCGGTCAATCTTTTCCAGGGTTACCGGATGCCCGGCTTTGAATGCTTCAAACATGGAGGGCGCGCCTTCGGGCTCAACACCAATGACCCTTGTTTTTGGAGAATAGGTTTTGAAATAGGAACCGACGCCGGAAGCAAGGCCACCGCCCCCGACGGGCACAAAGAGAAAGTCGATGTCGGAGAGGTCTTCGAGGATTTCAAGTGCGACGGTCGCCTGGCCTTCAATGATCCGGAGATCTTCGAAGGGCGGGATAAAAGTCATCTGATTTTCCGAGGTGAATTTCTTTGCTGCCACGGCGCAGTCATCAAATGTATCACCTACCAGCTTAATTTCAACGAAGTTTTCACCAAACATTTTCGTTTGATCCACCTTTTGTTTCGATGTGATGATCGGCATAAATACAACCCCTTTCAGGTTGAGTTTTTTGCAGGAATAGGCAAAGCCCTGAGCGTGATTTCCCGCGCTCGCACACACGACTCCGTTACGGAGTTTTTCTTCAGGAAGACCACTCATCATATTGTAGGCTCCGCGGATCTTGTAAGAGCGAACGACCTGAAGGTCTTCCCGCTTCAGGTAAACATTCGATTTATATCTGCGTGAAAGATTCTGATTCAGCATCAGGGGCGTTCTCAATACTACTTTTTTCAATCTTTCCGCAGCTTTTGCTACATCGAGATTCGGAAAGGAAAGTGTTGACGGTTTCATAATTATACTTTTTCTGCCAGCTTCTTATCCGCTTTTTGTGCAGGCGCGGTTTGATTTTCAGGACGAAGGCTGCGGACGGTTTTTCCAGCCTGCCACATTTCACTCTCACGCAATTCCTTCAGTTCAACTTCCAGGTTTTCGCGGTAATCCGTTTTACTGTTGCTGTCAATAGAACGCTGGGATTCTTTTCCGCTTGCGACACTTTCATACAATTCCTTGAAAACAGGCGCTGTTGCATCCCTGAATTTTTTCCACCAATCGAGTGCGCCGCGCTGTGCCGTTGTTGAGCAATTCGCATACATCCAGTCCATACCGTTTTCAGCAACCAGCGGCATCAGGCTCTGTGTAAGCTCCTCCACCGTTTCATTAAATGCTTCAGAAGGCGTATGGCCCTTATCGCGAAGTACCTNNGTATGCCCCTTATCGCGAAGTACCTGGTATTGGGCAGCAAATATGCCTTGGATGGCTCCCATCAGCGTGCCTCGTTCGCCAGTGAGATCGCTGTAGACTTCTTTTTTAAAATTCGTTTCGAATAAGTATCCGCTGCCGACAGCAATACCCAATGCAATGACCCGGTCCTTTGCCTTGCCTGTCGCATCCTGGAAAATGGCATAGCTGCTGTTCAATCCCCGTCCCTGAAGGAACATTCTCCTCAGTGAAGTTCCCGATCCCTTCGGAGCAACCAGGAAAACATCCACGTCAGCAGGAGGCACGATGCCTGTCTGTTCCTTAAATGTGATCCCGAATCCATGAGAGAAATAAAGGGCCTTACCCCTGGTCAGATGTTTTTTTACTGTTGGCCAGAGTTCAATTTGTGCTGCATCACTCAAAAGATAGCAGATAATAGTTCCTTTCTGCAATGCCTCCTCAATTTCAAAAAGGGTTTTGCCCGGAACAAATCCATCCCGTACGGCTTTATCCCAGGTTTTTGAATTCTTACGCTGACCGACGATCACATTGATGCCATTGTCTTTCTGGTTAAGTGCCTGACCGGGTCCCTGAACCCCATATCCGATCACGGCGACAACTTCATCTTTTAATACCTGCTGGGCTTTGGACAGCGGAAATTCTTCACGGGTTACAACCGTTTCGTTTACTCCGCCGAAATTTAATGTTGCCATGTTTTGTTTTTTATTGTTTTTATATTTTAATCAGTTGCCAGATATCCCGCTGCTATCTGTGGATCTTAATTTTCAAATTTGCGTCCGGTTTACATTGTAAAAACCTCATCTTGTTTATTCAGGTATTCATTTTCCACCAATTCTTCCCCCGGCTCTATTTGTTCGAACTCTTTCAATTTTTCATGAAAACCGCTGCTCGCATTAATAATGGCCACCCGCGCGCTACGTACAAATTCAATAACGCCATAGGGTTCCAGTGCTTCCAGCAAACCGTCCGTCTCTTCCCGATGGCCCGTTGTTTCAAACACTGTGTAATCCTTACGGATCACCACAGCACGTGCGCCGTATTTTCTGAGCAGCCTTTCCACTTTTACCTTTTCCACGATCTGATCCGTGGAAACTTTATATAAAGCAAGCTCCTGCCAAACGATCTCGTCATTCTGGTTGAAATATGCCTTTAGCACCTCCACCTGTTTTTCAATTTGGCGGCAAAGTTTTTTCACCACTTCTTCTGTTTCGTTGATAACGATGGTGAAGCGATGGATACCTTCGATCTCAGAAGGAGAAGTATTCATACTTTCGATATTGATCTTTCTCCGCGAGAAAATAATCGCGATGCGGTTAAGCAGACCGATCTGGTTTTCGGTATAAACGGTGATGGTATATTCCTGTTTGGACATGGGGGGAAAATTAAAAATTAAAAAGTAAAATTAAAAAAAATTTTAAAAAAAAAAAAAAAAAAAATTAAAAAAAAAATTAAAAAAAAAA
>PLEB01000258.1:5826-11136 GCA_003136915.1 Chitinophagaceae bacterium | reverse complement strand
ACACCAAGTTGTTTTGCCAGCGCCGCACCATAACTTAACGCCTCATAGGTCGTTTTCTTAAAATGACCTTCTGCGTGATCGATGAAAATTAGAACGGACATGGGTGGTTGAATTTTTACCAGATATATTTAATAATGTGTAAATATGGAAATGTGAAAATGAAATACAGATGCTCTGATTCTTACCATTACACATGAGCCTATTTTTCACATTATCACATTATCACATTATTACATTATCACATTTACACATTAGCACATTAGCACATTTGCCTCAAATTACCTTCGCTTCCTCATGCAATAGCCTCACCAATTCTTCTGCATTTTCAGCAGGGATCATGTGAACGCCTTTTTTTGCAGGAGGCAATTCGAATGAAATGATTTCAGTAAGGGGATCGACTGGCTGAGGTTCCACTACCTTCAATGGCCTGGACCGGGCGCCCATGATTCCTTTCATATTCGGAATGCGCTGTTCGGCCATTCCTTTCTGGCAGCTGATTACAGCAGGCAGTGAAACTTCTTCCGTTTCCTCACCTGTTTCCACCTCGCGAACAACCGTTGCTGTATTACCCGCAAGATCGAATTTCGCTGCCAGCGATAAATAAGGAATGTCAAGGATGCCTGCAATCATGCCGCCCACTGATGACCCATTGTAGTCAATCGTTTCCTTTCCAGCGAAAATAAGTTCATATCCTCCATCCCTGGCTACGGATGCAATTTGGGAAGCAATGAAAAAACTATCCTGACTGTCGGCGTCCACACGTATGGCTTCGTCTCCGCCCAGGGCCAACGCTTTCCGGATAATGGCATCTGCATCCGCAGTTGCCACGGTTATGAGATGGAGGACAATCGTTGGATCTTTTTCCTTTAATTCTATGGCACGCACCAACGCATACCACTCGTCGTACGGATTGATGATCCACTGAACTCCTTCAGCAGCAAATTTCCTGTTGTTATCCGTGAAGGCTATTTTTGCCGTTGTATCCGGCGTCTTACTAATGCAAACTAGAATCTTCATGCTTCCGGTATTCCTGTTAAATTAAAGTTGTTTATGCAACTAAAACAAAGGTAAGTCTTGATTTGAAAACTAAAGTAAAAAATAAAAAGTAAAAATCGGAGTATGGAGAAAATGGAACAGCTCCGCGCCTTTTTAAAGATTTCTCCGGATGACCCATTCTTAAAACATGCATTGGCCCTGGAGCATATAAAGATTGGCGAAGACGAACCTGCCCGGCAGCTGTTTATGGAAATACTCAAGCTGGATCCTTTATATACCGGGACCTATTATCATCTGGCAAGATTGCTGGAAAGGGCAGGAGAGCGCGATTCGGCCATAAGTTGTTATAAGAAGGGTATGACTGCGTCAAAAGAAAAAGGAGACCAGCATGCTTACAATGAACTGCAGGCAGCGTACGAAGACCTCATTTACTAAGGATCATGGATAATCTGTTAATACAATTTCAGGAGATGGTCACCCGTCAAAAGCTGTTTGGCCGGAAAGATCGGTTATTGATTGCCGTGAGCGGAGGAATGGATTCTATGGTGCTGGCTGAATTTTGTTACCTGTCAGGATATGAATTCGGTATCGCCCATGTCAATTTCGGATTACGCGGTCCAGAAAGTGAACGGGACGAACAATTTGTGAGATTACTTGCAGAAAAATATGGGAAACCTTTTTTTCTCAAACGATTCGATACCGCCCAATACGCGGCCCAGCATCAGGTTTCCATCCAGGCGGCAGCCAGGGAACTGCGTTATGGCTGGTTTGAATCTTTACTCGGAGAACCGCCTGAACATTTCAGGTTTGTTCTTACGGCCCATCACCTGGACGATAATATAGAAACCATGCTGATGCATTTTTTTCGGGGTACGGGGATCGCCGGCTTGAGAGGCATGCTTTCTAAACAGGGAAACATCATCAGGCCATTGTTGTCTTTTTCAAAGTCAGCCCTTAAGGCTTTTGCCGAAGCCCGGCAATTGCAGTGGGTGGAAGACAGTTCCAATGAATCGGATAAGTATACGAGGAATTATTTCAGAAATAAACTTATCCCCGCTGTTGAAAAGGTATTCCCGGGCACCTGGCATAATCTGGAAAAAAATCTCGATCGCTTTTCTGAAACTGAAATTTTGTACCGGGAAGCGATCTACCGGCATAAAAAAAAATTGCTGAAACAGGTAAATGATGAGGTCCATATTCCAATTCTGCTGCTCAAAAAATCACAGCCGGTCCACACGATCCTTTTCGAGATCCTCCACGATTATGGATTTTCTTCCGGCCACACCGAGGAATGCATCCGCCTTATGGATAGTGCCAACGGTAAATATATCCAGGGCAATTCGCACAGGATCATTAAGAACAGGGCCTGGCTTATCATTGCTCCGTTGGAGAACGCCGGCACAGCAGCCTATATCATCATAGAAAAAGATCACGAATCCATTTCGTACGGCGATGGTGAATTAATATTAAGAACTTTCACCGCAGGAGAAAATACCTCAATAGAAAAAAAAACAAGCCTTGCCCTCCTGGATGCGGGCAGAATAAGCTATCCCCTGATCCTGAGAAAATGGAAGGCCGGTGACTACTTTTATCCGCTGGGTATGAAAAAGAAAAAGAAAATTGCCCGCTTCCTGATAGACCAGAAATTATCCAAGACCGCCAAAGAAAAAATTTGGGTTATCGAAATGGATCAAAAGATCATCTGGGTTGTCGGTCAGCGAATAGACAACCGGTTTTGCATTTCTCAGGCAACACAGGAAATATTAAAAATCGAAATGCGGATGCTTTAGTTCCGCCATGAACATATTAACAACATCCGGATGCAAAAGAATGGTAAAAATAATTCCGAATAATGCGCCGTAAAAATGTGCATCGTGGTTGACATGGTCCCCGCCTTTCCTTGACATATAGGCAGAATAAACGAGAAAGAGAGCACCATAAATAATTGCGGGAATGGGAATGAAAAGGACCAGGATGGTCTGCCATGGCTTTAATAATATGAATGCAAATAATACGGCAGAAACGGCTCCCGAAGCGCCCAGGCTTCTGTAATTATAATCATTCCTGTGTTTAATATAAGTTGGTATATTGGAAACGATCAGGGCGCCGATATAAAGAGCCAGGTAATAATAGTTTTGAAGGCCCAGCATCCCCATATAATATACCTCCATAATCTTTCCGAAGAAATACAGTGTAAGCATATTGAACAGCAGGTGCATGTAATCGGCGTGAATGAGCCCACAGGTAATAAATCTGTAGTATTGGTGCTTCTTGGTAATGGCGGGGGGCCAGAAAATGAGATCATCTACAATTTTACCGTTCCGGAAAGCGGTTATGGAAATTGCGGAAGTAACAATTATTATGCTGAGCGTAATATTGAACATGCAACTCGATAAAAGGTTTAAAGATATGGTTTAATTACAAATGGCTGAAGGTTTCAACCGTGATGGTATTTTTCTTTCCGGATGATGCTGCAAGCCCTGTAAACCTGCTCGGCCAGGATCAGCCGCACAAGTTGATGGGGAAAAGTAAGAGCTGAAAGCGACCATTGGAATTTGGCCCTCGATTGTATTTCTTCATCCAGCCCGTAAGCCCCGCCTATCAGAAATATCAATCGTTTTATACTTTCGTTTGAGCGGTCTTCAATGAAACGGGCGAGCCTAACCGAACTCAGGGGGCTTCCTTTTTCGTCCAGTGCAACAAGATAATCATCCGGCCTTAAAGACGAAAATACCAGGGTTGACTCCAACTTTTTCCATTTTTCCGGAGAACTGGAGCCAGTATTTTTTTTTGGCGTCAGAATACGCCATTCTACGGAGAAGTAATGCCGGATACGGGCTGTGAAATCTTCAACACCTGTCTGGATATAAAGTTCATGGCTTTTTCCCAAGGACCAGAATTCTATTTTCATTTCCTAAAATTAACCAGAACCCGCTATCCATTCTTTTATTATACGTTGAATTTTCTCTACTTTGTACCAGTATCAGGGACCCCTCATGAAAAAAAACATCCGGCTGAATGATTTTTGGATACTAATCCTGGTTTTCGTCGTTTCCAGGGTGATCATCATGCTTTTTGGCATCCGGATGAGCATACAGCCCCTGTATGTGTATTGGCAATACCTCAATGTGGAAACCCTGAAACATCAGTTGCTCCTTGGCGTCTGGTACGATCATGCTCAACCGCCTGTTTTTAATTTATTCCTCGGCCTGATATTGAAAACTCTAGGTTCAAATGCACTGGCATTCGGCGTGATCTTTAAAATGATTTCGCTGGTCAACGGCCTTCTGCTCTTCTCCATTATAAAAAAAATCAGTAACCAGCGAGCCGTCGCTTTAGTGCTTGCCATAGGATTTCTGCTTAGCCCCGCCACTTTAATCTATGAATGCGAATTATTTTATACCACATTCATATCTCTTCTTTTACTGATCTCCATTTATTTTTTGATCCGGCTTCAGTCGAAATCCACCTGGGTGAATGCCGCCGGTTTCTTCCTTCCCCTGGCATTGCTTTGCCTTACACGAAGCGTATATCACATCATTTGGCTATTGGCCATCATCGTAATATTATTATTTTATTTCAAGGGAAAAACCAACTTTCGGAAGATCATCATTTTCGGAACCTTGAGCGTATTGCTGGCCGGCGGCTGGTATGTGAAGAATAAAATAATCTTTGGAAAACTTTCCGTATCTACCTGGATTGGTATGAATATGGCAAGAAATGTCTTTCATGATAATGCGGTGAAAGACTCCGCGAGGATAGAAGCCTACGAACCATTTTCCAGGATTGGTGTTTATCAGAAATTCATTGATCCCGCATTTGAAAAACAATATGCAGGCCTTAATAACCGGGACCTGCTGATGGAAATCAAAAACGATAGTTTTATCAATGAAAACAATATCAACTATATTCCTGTTTCCGATCAATATCAGCGGGCCAGCATNNGCGCACGGGAAGCAGGCGCGTCGCATCACACTAACCATATCTGCCATTCCGAAGTTACTGATATACCTGCTGGTGTTTTTTGTTTTTATTCAGCATGCACGCCGGACGAGGTCCATAAGCTCCTGGAATCTGATTATCCTTTTTACCATAATTTTTGTATTCGGCGTCAGTTCTTTTTTTGAGCACTATGAGAATATGCGTTTCCGTTTTGAAACGGAACCTCTCTTCCTTATTCTTGCCGGGCAGGTCATCTCCATGCTGATTAAAAAAAGATCGAATCGGGAGACAACGGAGGTTGCCTGAGATGGTTCCTTTAATTCATCAAGGTCTGTAGCCACGCAGAAAATCTTTGACCGCCATACGCTTTTT
>PLEB01000258.1:0-5779 GCA_003136915.1 Chitinophagaceae bacterium | reverse complement strand
GGCCGGGTCCAGTCAATCTCGCAATCTGCGGCCAGGATCTTAGGTGCAGGTTTTAAGAAAATGCCATGCTCCGGAGATTGTGGCTTTTCTTGCAGCGTGCCATCCTGCAATCCCTTAACTGTTTGAACAACCAGTTGTGCTCCCGCCTGTTTCATGCGGTCATGCAATTCGCCAGCCGTTTCATTTGGCCCGATGGGAATTTTCTCCATCAACAAAATATTTCCCGTATCAATATGCTGTTGAAGTTTAAAGGTCGTAAGTCCTGTTTCTGTTTCGCCATTCATAATGGCCCTGTTGATCGGTGCAGCGCCCCGGTATTGGGGTAGGAGCGATCCGTGCAGGTTAATCGTACCCATTGGCGGCATACTCCATACTTCTTCCGGCAACATGCGGAAAGCAACGACAACTTGTAAATCCGCCTGGAATTGCTTAAGCCGCACGATAAATTCCGGATCCTTTAATTTCGGTGGCTGCAACACAGGAATATCTTTTCTCAGCGCATATTGCTTAACCGCCGATTCTGAAAGTTTCAAACCACGACCTGCCGGCTTATCCGGCGCAGTGACTACAGCCAGCACGGAATATCCATATTTCAACAATGCATCCAGGCTGGGAACAGCAAAATCCGGAGTGCCCATGAATATGATTTGGGGATTGGAGTGCATCTGCAAATATAGTTGATGGTTGATTGTTGATGGTTGATGGACTTTATCTGCAATTTTCGGGTTTGATTCACCGGCTTAAATTAATAAGACTGAATTCTTTTCGATAGTCCCCTTCATGGACCTCCATCAACTATCAACCATCAACCATCAACAAAAAATTATTAATTTTGCCAAAACAAACCATATGGTTCAGTCCGGAAATACAATTAAAATTCATTATCACGGGCGCTTAAGCGACGGAACCGTTTTTGACTCTTCTAACGGCAGGGCACCACTGGAGTTTACGGTAGGGAGCGGGTCTGTCATTAAGGGTTTTGATGAAGGCGTAAAAGGTATGTCGGTCGGAGAGAAAAAAACAATCGAGATTCCATTCCAGGAAGCATACGGACCTGAAGATCCAACCATGATCATTGAATTTCCAAAGGACCGGTTGCCGGAGGACCTTTATCCGGAAATCGGTATGCAGTTGAATATGAATAATGCATCGGGCGAACAGTTTCCCGTTGTCGTGGCTGAAATAAGTCCCGACTCTATAGTCCTGAATGCCAATCATCCGCTTGCGGGAAAAGATCTCATTTTTGATTTGGAACTGGTAGAGATTGCCGGCTGATTTTTTTTTGCAGGATGAGATAGAGCGCAATAATTGCAAGGATACAAATTGCCATGGTAATCGCGGATCCTTCCAATCCGAAAGCACCGCCCGTAATATTTTCATCACCTTTTAATTCGGTTTGAAGCAAGGTGTCGAAATGGATACCGCTCACCGGATAGCCGAGTAAAGGTCCTTCAATAAAATTCCAGGCGAAATGAAAGCTGATCGAAAACCATAGATTTCCCGTATGAGCATAGTTCAGACCCAGCAGAATGCCTATTGCGAAAAGATTCACTACCGAAAAGAAATCGAATCCCGGATTACTGATGTGAAACAGCGTAAATAAACCTGCTGAGATAACCAGAGCTACCCATTTGTTAAATGATTCAAGGAGGTTTCCCAGAATGTATCCCCTGAAAACGATCTCTTCATAAACGGCGACAAGGATTAGGTTTCCCATCGCAATACCGAGTGTTCTGCCGTCGAAGATTATATCCGTCCACCTCAGGTGGCCTACCGCCAGCAGGATAAGTGTTACAAGGCCAAGCATAGACAGGGCCAGCGTGATCCCCGAAACCAGGTCGGCGCCATGATGATGATAATCCAATCCGAGTGACGAGAATGATTTCCGGTCTACCCAACGGCGAAATATATATGTGACGCTCAAAGATCCTGCAAAGCCCATCAGGATGACCCCCCAAAGGAGATTCCCTTTCATTAGCTGCACTGCGTCGGCTGTTTCGCCCTTAACATGGTGAATGATGGAACCCATAAGGAAAACACCCGTCAGGATCAATAGCAAATAGACAACACAAAATATAAGTACACGCATCCAGCCGGCTCGTATCAGAGGTTTGGATGAAGAAGTGATGGACATGTAAAGAAATTGATGAGGCTTCCGAAATACGAATATCGTAAAGCCCTGATAAAGATGAGAAAAGAAATTTCATGGCAACTTCTATTAAACTCAATATTTTTAGCCTTCCAATTCATTTTAATACTTCTTTATGTTAACAGGTTACCATTCCGGTATAGCAGAACGCTTTTTCAGGTATGTGAAGACAGACACTCAAAGTGATCCTGCATCTTCATCACAACCCTCAACTGAAAAACAAAAGCATCTTGCAGAAATACTTGTAAAAGAGTTGCAAGCCGCAGGGATATCAGATGCGGAGCTCGACGAGTTCGGGTACGTTTACGCAACAATTCCTTCCAATTCTCCGAAAACCGTGCCGGTAATCTGTTTTTGCGCGCACATGGATACGGCACCGGATTGCACCGGCACCGGCGTTAAACCCATATTGCATAAAAATTATGATGGGACCGATCTGGCATTGCCGGATGATCCTACCCAAATCATTTCAACAAAGCAACATCCCTATCTTTTGGGAAAGATCGGAGATGATCTCATCACGGCATCCGGAACAACCTTGCTGGGTGCGGATGACAAAGCGGGACTGGCCATCATTATGGAACTAGTGGATTACTTGAATAAAAATCCTGAAATCAGCCACGGAAAGATCCGGATTCTTTTTACACCGGATGAAGAGATAGGGAGGGGAGTGGACAAGGTAAATATGCAGAAGCTGAGTGCAGACTTCGGATACACGCTGGATGGATCTGAATTGGGCGCTTTTGAAGAAGAAACCTTTTCAGCAGACGCTATGAAATTTATTTTTCATGGCGTAGCGGTTCATCCCGGGTATGCAAAAGACAAACTTGTCAATGCCATTAAGCTGGCTTCCGCATTTATCAAATCACTTCCAGCAGACGAACTTTCACCTGAATCCACTGATGGACGCTATGGATTTGTTCATCCGATCCGCATGGAAGGAAATCCCGAAAAAATAACAGTCGAATTGATCATCCGGGATTTCATGACTTCCAAACTGAAGCCATATGAGGATTACCTGATCGAGAGGGCAGAGGCTGTCCTGCGTTCATTTCCCACCGCCCGTTTCGAATATGAAATAAAGGAGCAGTACCGAAACATGAAGGATATCCTTGAGAAAAATCCGATGGTCTCCGAATACGCGAGAGAAGCCATTCGCCGTGCAGGTATTCCGCTGAAAGAATCAGCCGCCCGCGGAGGCACAGACGGTTCACGCCTGTCTTTCATGGGATTACCTTGTCCGAATATTTTCACGGGCGAAATGGCATTCCATGGAAAACACGAATACGTGAGTGTGCAGGATATGGAAAAAAGCCTGGAAACGCTGGTGCATTTGTGCCAGATTTGGGAGGAGAAGGGGAATGTGAAAATGTAGAAGTGAGGGATCTGGTTTTACATTTCGGGGAGCTGTAAAATCAAGCCTGCTCAACAGGTTGTTTTTGGTTTGCAATAGCCCGGATAATTTTCTTTGCGTGTTCCCTGGAATTCTCAATGAACCATACATGGGTGTCCATGCCGCCGCAAACGACACCAGCCAGAAAAATATGTTTCATATTGCTTTCCATTGTTTCGGGATTATAAGTGGGACATCTTTTTGAATCCACAGACAGATTTATCCCGAGGCCTTCAAGAAACTCAAAATTTGGCTGGTAACCGGTCATGGCCAGCACATAATCATTGGGGATGGTGACCTTCCCCTCCGGGGTTTGGATATCAACTTCTTTTTCTCTTACGGCAACGAGGGTTGAATGCGCATAAGCTTTAATGCTTCCCTCCGCAATCCGGTTTTCAATATCCGGCCTGACCCAATATTTTACTCTTTTCCCGATTCCGTCTCCTTTAATCACCATCGTAACTTCGGCGCCTTTGCGCCAGGTTTCCAAAGCTGCATCCACCGCAGAATTGTTTGCGCCAACAACAACTACCTTCTGCATCGCATAAAAATGTGGTTCCTTATAGTAATGGGTCAGTTTCGGAAGATCCTCGCCCGGAATATGCATCAGGTTAGGAATATCATAAAAACCAGTGGCGATAATGATATTTTTCGCCCGGTACGTAGCTTTTTTCGTGTGGACATCATAGTGATCTGCTTGCTGAATCACTTTTTCTACAGGCTCCTGCAGGTGAATGTTCAGGTGGTTGGAAACTGCAATACGTCGGTAATATTCCAGCGCTTCTGCGCGTGTCGGTTTAACATTATTGCTTACAAAAGGCACATCTCCGATTTCAATCCGCTCAGATGTGGAGAAAAAAGTCATGTTAGCCGGATAATAATACAAAGAATTCACCAGCACGCCTTTCTCCAGAATCAGGTAACTCAGCCCCGCCTTTTTTGCTTCCAGTCCGCATGCCAATCCGATGGGGCCTCCACCGACGACCAGGATATCCAATGATTGATTCATTATTTTCAAAGTTATAACATAATAGGTCAGCCTTTGTTTTCGCAGTCAGTCTCCAAAAAGAGGTACATTCACCTTATAAAACCCTAAGGATGAATAATCCAAAGGATTTAGCATTTTGTTAAAAAATAGATGCCGGCCTGGATCGTTATAGGCTGAAAGTTTTACTTTTACCGCACTAAAACCAGCATGGAATGAATTTATTCTTTCTCCAGGTTATCATTGATTCAGCGAAAATTAAGGACAGTCTGGCCCGGGCCGGCGTGTTGGTAACATCAGACAAGCAAACGCTCTGGGATATCTTTCAGAAAGGGGGGCCATTGATGATTCCCCTCGCCATCCTGCTGGTGATTGCCATTTTTGTGTTTATTGAGAGGGTCATGGCCATTAACAAGGCCTCCAGGATGGACGATAATTTCATGAACATCATCCGGGATCATATTGTAAATAACAATGTAACGGCGGCAAGGAGCCTGGCCAAAAATACAAATAATGCCGTGGCAAGGATGATAGATAAAGGCATCCAGCGGATCGGCAAGCCCATTGACGCAATTGAAAAAAGCATGGAAAACGTAGGTAAACTGGAACTCTACAAAATGGAGAAAAATGTATCTGTCTTATCGGTCATCGGATACATAGCGCCGTTGTTCGGCTTTCTGGGAACCATTATCGGGATGTTTGAATTGTTCTACAATATCGCATCCACGGGTGAATACAGTATTTCCAATATTGCGGGTGGGATTTACGTAAAGATGATCTCCTCTGCTGGCGGGCTGATCATCGGTATCATAGCCTATATCGGATACCGGTACCTGAACTCGAGGATAGATAAAACCACCAATAGGATGGAAGTGGCGAGCGCTGATTTTATAGATATTTTGCAGGAACCGACAAGATAATTTGAAAATTTGATAATTTGATAATTTGAAAATGGTGCAATGTGAAAATTAAAGACAAGATTCTAATTACTACCTTTTATTTTTATTTACACAATACACATTTACACATGATTACTACATTTTCAAATTTTCAAATTCTCAAATTCTCAAATTAACCAAATGGATTTACGCAATAAACACAGAGAAGAAGGCGAGGTGCATACGGGGCCGCTGAATGATATCCTCTTCATTCTGCTGTTATTCTTCCTGATTGTCTCGACCATGGCGAATCCTAATGTGGTCAGGCTTTCCCAGCCAAAGTCCAAAACAGATACGAAATCAAAACAAACCGT
>PLEB01000448.1 GCA_003136915.1 Chitinophagaceae bacterium | reverse complement strand
CTGGTAATAAAAACATGCTGCATTAAAAGCTTCTGGCTTGGGATCGAGTGTTTCATGGTCGCCGATATCAACAGAAAATAAATTATCTTTTGCCTTCGATTCCAAAAATTCCATTTGCTTGCGAAAGCCCTCTGCATTGGTCTCCAATATCTTTTTGTCCCCGTAAAAATAAAAAAGCTGATCCTGCAAATAAGGAAATGCAAGCTCCCAGCCCAGGGGACCTGAATCGCCTCCATATCCCTTATCTGCAATTCCTGTATATGGCGCGATCTCGGTAATGGCTCCGTCTGCCTGTTGCTCATCTGCAAAATCATGAACGGATTTGGCGTAGAACTGGCTCATATCATAATTATACTGGAAGGCGTTTGCCGATACGACCATATCTGCACCATATCCCATTTTTTCGCGACCCGGACAATCCGATTGAACGCTAAATACATTGCTCAGGAAGGTCCACTGAATGATCCGGTGAAGTCGATTAAACATTTCATTGGAGCAGCTAAAAGTGCCGGCGGTTTCCACATCACTGTTCATCCTCAATCCGGAGATATCCGCCAGTCGCGGCTTTCCGGGCCAACCGGTAATCTCCACATAACGAAAACCATGAAACGTAAAGGAGGGGTTCCAGGTTTCAATCCCCCGTCCTTTCAAAATATAACTGTCCTCCTGCCATGCAGTGGCTGGCGCACCGGGCCCTCCACTCAGACCTCCTTTTTTTATCTGTGTCGCTGTCGTGGTCATGTAATTCAGCCTTCCATCCTTAAACAAACCTTCGCCATAGCGCAAACAAATTTTTCTTCCTGAATTACCTGTTACGTGAATACGTGCAACACCGGCAAAATTTTGTCCCAAGTCCACTATGAATGTATCTTTTCCGGTTTCTGTAATTTTCACCGGCATTATTTCTTTTGTAACGCGGATCGGCGGCTGCATCTGCACTATCAGTCTGCCGGAAGGGCCCTCCACTTTTTTAACAGGCATCCACATGGAGGGATCCGGATTTAACCGGCACCAGTTTTTTTGTTCGTAGCGGGCATCGTACGCTTCACCGAGATAGACATTATTATGCGTTACGGGTCCGGGAGCGGACTTCCAGGATTCATCCGTCCCGATGATCTTTACGCTGCCATCCTCATATTCGATCCGAATCATCGCTTTCACGCAGGGCCTGCCGGTTTGTTGAACCTGTCTCAGATCAATTCTGCCGAAGATGCGCAAGGGCAAAGGATCCCACCAGCCGCTTCCCAGACTGACGCCCAGCGTATTCTCTCCAGGCTTAACAAATGAGGTCAGATCATAAACTGTATATAATACGGTCTTGCTGTATTTGGTAAATCCAGGATCCAGCATATGATCCCCTATTTTTTTTCCATTGAGATAGGCTTCGTAATATCCAAGTCCGCAGATATATAATCTGGCTGCTTTTACTGCATGGGCCACGGGAAAATTTCTCCGCAATAAAGGCATGCGGTTCTCCCGGTAATAATCCTCGTCCTTTGAGGGATTCTGTTTCCCATCACTGATCCATTCCGCTTTCCAGTCAGCACTATCGAGCATGGCCGTTTCAAACCAGGCAGGCGCACTCCATCCGGACGCATTCCCCTGTTCGTCATAGATTTTCACTTTCCAGTAGTAGCGCGTAAATGATTGCAGTGGCTTTCCGGAATATGCTATTTGGATGTTTTGGGAAGAAGCAATTTTTCCGGTTGACCAATCCTGCGTTTTTCCCTGTTGCAAGCCGGGAATGTTCCTGCTTACAACCAACTCATAAGCCGATTGTGATTTGTTTTTCCCTTCAGAAACAAAGCTCCAGGAAAGTCGTGGACTGTGGCTGTCTATCCCGAGTGGGTTTTTCAGGTATTCACAGCGAAGGTTTACGGCCCGCAAGTTTGGCGGGATGCCGGCATCATTTTCTTGCAGGCAACCGAGCCAAACCAGGATGAACAAAAAATATTTCAGTTTGATGGCTTTAATCGTTACTCTATAGCTTCCAACTAATTAAATCTGGGGCTCCCAACCCTTTTCATAGTCACGTTTCCAGAGGGCCATGGATGTTTCATCGTTCAGAATATGTCCGTTCAGCGAATCGCAATGTAGTTCACGGCCGCTGCGTTGGGCGATGTTCGCAAGATGACATAGCAAGACACTTTTTTGTGCTTCGTCAACCGGAGAATTTAAATGGGCATTCCCACGGATGCTGTCCACAAAATTCTGAAAATGATAAAGGTCGAGATTTCCTGTCGCACTCACCGGATTGGTTGGATCTGCGTCCGAATTCGCCTTCACTTCTTTCACCAGTTTATTACCTGCATCATAAATTTTATAATCACCGCTGCCGAGATTTACCAGCGTTCCTTTTTTGCCATAAATAATAAAACCGCGGCCGGCACCTTCTACAGGAAAATGGTTGCAACTCCTGCCTTCCCAGGTGATAGCCTTATTATCGGCGAATTCAAAACCTGCGATCTGTGTATCCGGCGTTTGCCAATCGTCCTGAAACGCATATCGCCCGCCTGCCGAAGTGACTTTAGTCGGATAATCGACACCCAGGAACCAGCGGCAGCAGTCAATTTCATGCGTTCCGTTATTGCATGCCTCGCCCGTTCCCCAATGCCAGAACCAATGCCAGTTATAATGAACGAGATTGCTTTTATAATCCCTTCTGGGTGCAGGTCCCTGCCACAACTCGAAATTTAATGTGGGCGGCACAGGAATTACTTCTCCAATTCCGATGGATTTCCGGTTATTGGCGTACCAGGCTTTCCCGAGATAAGGATCTCCGATGATACCGTCGCGAACTTCTTTTACCGCCTGTATCAGGGTAGGAAATGATCTGCGCTGGTTTCCCATCTGGATCAGTTTACCATGTTGATGCAGGGCCCTGGAGATCATTTCTCCTTCTGCAGGATTTTGTCCGCATGGTTTTTCAACATACACATGCTTACCATGGCTCACGCCCAGGATGGCTGCAGGTGTGTGCCAGTGATCCGGAGCTGCTATGAGCAGTGCGTCGAAATCAGTTTTCTTAAGGAGTTCGCGGATATCACGCACCAGCGTGGGTTTGCGCGCCGCACTCTTCAGCGCATCAAATCCATTCTTAATAGCGCCATCTTCTACATCGCAGATATATGCGATCTCCACATTGGCCAGCTGCGAATAAGATTTGGCGAGATAAGAACCACGGCTATTGACGCCCATTACGGCAAGCACTACTTTATTGGAGGGCGCATTTTTGCCGAATATGGGAAAATTCAAAATGGTCAGTCCCGCCCCTGCCATAGAGGCATTCCTGATAAAGACTCTTCTTTCCATAATGTTTTCTTTAAAAATTATTGAAGTACGCGGATCTTGATGCTTCTGAAGCTCACCTCATTTCCATGATCCTGCAGGAGGATATGTCCTTGTTTTGCTTCACCGAAGTTCGGCCACACTTTAAACTTACTGATGGCCACCAGTTTCCTGAACTCCGGCGAACCGCGATCGTATTCCAACACTTTAACCCCATTGAGATAATGGATCACATGATTGTTGGGAAACACAATGATCCTTCCTGTATTCCAGTTACCGACCGGATGCACGAAGCGGGCCTGCTTGACTGCCGGAATCAGATCGTACAGGGAAGCCATGGTGCGGTCACCATCCCTTCCCAACTTGGCATCCGGATGCAGCTGGTCATCCAGCACCTGGTATTCGAGTCCGATGGCGGAGCCCTGGTTGTTTTCTTTCAGGGTGACAAAATATTTCACCCCGCTGTTTGCACCAGGCGTAATTTTGAAATCGAATGAAAGATCAAATGNNGCAGAAGAAAGCACGGTCATATTACCATCTTTCACCACCCATCCTTTTTCCGGAAATCCTTTTTTATAGGCCCCGCGCCAGCCGTTGGGAGTCTTTCCATCGAATAATAATTTCCATCCATTCTTTTTTTCTGTGGGGGATAAATGATTGGGAATATTATTCAATACATAAGCATCTTTCGGATAATCCTCGCTAAGCACAGTGAGTGGCCTGATGCGGATATTCTTAAAGTAAATTTTTTCTCCTGCCATATCCGGTTTTGAGATAGCATGCACCTGTAACCCGATAAACCCTTTGCGATCCATTGTATCTACCACGTAAGCTGCAGGAATTCCGTTGATCCAGGTGCGGAGATTGTTTCCGACACATTGGATTTTTACTTTATTGAATTGATTCAGTTTGAAGGCATTTTGCGCGGAGGGATGCAGGGACATGGGATAGAGCCAGTCGCGGCGCCCCTCATCATAAATACCGGCGGTCCACTTTCTGGAAGAAGGATCCAGCTCATACTGATACCCGAACACTTTCCCTTTGCCCTCATGGCCGGCAGGATCGTAATGACTTCTGAGCTGAACGCCGGAATTTGAGGTTGTATCTTCTATTTTGACGTCCATTTCAAATTCAAAATCTCCATACTCTTTTTCCGTAACAAGAAAACTATTCGGCGAGTTGGCAACGGTGGCGCCGACGATGGCACCATTTTCAACGCTGAATTTGGCAGTACCAGCCAGTTCTTTCCATCCGGACAATGATTTCCCGTCAAAGAGCGAGACCCACTGGCCGGACTGAGCGGTTGAAGTATCTGTGATCATGCATAATAAGAGCAATGCAGGCAAGGCAAGACGATTCATTGGAGTGCATTTACAGGATGAAAGATCAGGTTGCGGAGTTTTTAGGAACAGGTCAGCGAGTTGTATAAAGATAATGAGATATAAATAATTTGCATAAAGACTTGATTTCCTTTATTTTTGCACGCTCAAAACAAGAGATTAACATCCTGTTTTGAGATCAGTTCGATTACTCTGGTTTACTGATCAGAAGATTCCGTAGCTCAGTTGGTAGAGCATTACACTTTTAATGTAGGGGTCCTGGGTTCGAGTCCCAGCGGGATCACTCAATTTGAATTAGGTCGCTGATTTTCAGCGACCTTCTTTTTTTATTCTACTAAAGAAAGTTTCAACTCCTAATCTTTAGCCTCCCACAATTCAATTTTATTTCCTTCAATGTCTAAAATATGAACAAATTTT
>PLEB01000446.1 GCA_003136915.1 Chitinophagaceae bacterium | reverse complement strand
TGCTTTACTACATTCTTCTTTACAATCTTTGAAGCTACAAAAGCAAAAAGTCCCAGTACAAGCCCGAAAATGGCTCCGACAATAGGGCCCGACACAAGCATCATCAGTCTTGGATGCGTGGGCATAGGCATGGACGCCATCATGGATGCTTCCTTGGGATGGTTTGCAATATAAGTTTCAAAAAAGATGATGTGGGCCGCAGTGATCCACACGCAGTTGAAAAGGCTAACCAAAAAACCATGAAGAAAAAATTTATCAGCACAATTTTTTGCGATGAAGTATGCGCACAAAATAAAAATGGCTAACCAAAAGACGGGCTCAATATTAGATGGTATCCAAAATACTGTAGCTATTGCCATGGCAAGCCCGAAAAGGGAAAGTTGAAAGATCAGTTTCCAGTTCATATGGCTGATTTAAGGATGAAAAATAGATTAATCGTCAGTTCCTAAATTTACGATTGTTTTGAGAAAGTCAGTAACGGCTTATTGGCTAAAGCCACTTGCCGGTGATATCAGCGCGGTCATCCGCTTTGTTTTGCAGGCGCGCCACACTGAAAAGGAACTGGATCCTCACCTGATCCCCATTAAAAGTACATATCAGGCTATCGCCATGCACGGTTTCGATAAAACGCCATGTAAGTATCAGGGTCTGATCATCTTTCCATGTTGCACTAGCAGCAACTATTGAATCAAAATCAATCCGGCGAAGGGAGAACAAGGAATGTGCTTCGGGTTTACGGTTGCCTTCCCTGATCCAGTAATTCAGGCCACCTGTAATCAGGATATCCGGTTTCCCTTCTTCTTTCAATGTAAATAAACATTTGTCGTCTTTAAAGGAAAATGATACGGATTTTGCATTAAATACATTCCTATCCAGTAAATAATCTTTCCCGGAAATGGTTGGTTCCAGCGGTGAGTGGGTATTCATTTTCGGAGGCTCGTATCCAAGTGATTTCAGATTTTGCGTGAGTTCCTGCAACGCGGCCTTGTTTTCCGCGAGCGGAGCGTCCTTCATTTCCGGCAGCAGGTTTTCCCAGACCACGCGCATGGTATCTTTTGTACTGATGCTTTCACTGGTTATGGCCACAACGGCATCCAGCGCCGGGAGCACCATACTGAATTGTCCGAATGCGCCATCTGCACGAAAACCACCCGGAGGATTTAACCAAAACTGATATCCATAACCATATCCCCAGCTACTATCCTGATGACCGGATTCAATCTGTTTGGAAGATGCGGCCGCTACCCATTCCCTTCTGACGATTTGCTTACCATCCCAGACGCCTTTCTGAAGATACAATTGACCAAATTTTGCAATATCCTCTGTAGGCATCCGCAAATGAGATGCTCCTATGTTTATGCCTTCGGCATTCTCCGTCCAGGTAGCCTTGGTTATGCCCAGGGGTTCATACAATCGCGGGTGAAGATATTCGTGAGCCGATTGGCCGGTTACTTTCTTTACAATGGCGCTGAGCATGTAGCTGGCTCCGGAATTATAAAAGAATTTGGTTCCGGGTTTGTCAACTATAGGCAGCGCCAAAAATGTCTTTGCCCAGCTGTCTCCCGTCTTTGAATGCTCCAGAAATGGCATCGCGTCCTGAGCGTGGCCAACCCCCATACTGAGCAAGTGCTTCACTTTGAGAAAGGAAAGGTTTTCGCTTATTTCCGCAGGCAGTGCATCCGGAAAGAATTTGATTACCGGATCTTCTACCGTTAAGCGTCCTTCCGCTATTGCCAGGCCGATGGCCGTTCCCGTGAAACTCTTGCTTAAAGAATATAACTGCTGCCTGTGCTCGGCGGAATAAGGAGACCACCAGCCTTCAGCAACCACGTAGCCATGACGAACAATCATGATGCTGTGAAATTCCTGTTGGCTCGCTTTAACCGCGCCAAGAAAACGCATGATTCCTGCGGATGAAATACCTTGTTGTTCGGGTGTGCTGCGTGGCAAAACAAATAATCCTGCATCTGATTGGGCCCAATTTAAATAAGGGATGGCGGAGAAAATTCCGAAGCCTGCAGTTCCTAATCCAATATGTTTTATGAAGAGCCTCCGGTTGTACATAAAAGCAGAAAGCTTAGATTTCCATGATTATAAAAATAAGAAATCATAAGCAATGCACCTGTGCTAATAACTATACCTTTTTATATCAATGCCACCATCGCTTGCCACTGCACTATCCACAGTGAGCCGGTTGCTGCCGTCAAAGGTATAGGCATGCGTTATGGTCGAGGTAACTCCACCGGAGATCTGGGTCATGGTATTTACCAGATTTTTTGTTTTCACAAAATAGATTTCACCGACGTTAAGTGAATTTGAGAGGTTAGGAAAATAATCATAGTTATTGGTTGTGAAATCTCCAACATCTGTAGAAAGGTTTCCGTTATTGTCGTAGGAATAATTATCCGTACTGTATAATGTTGAACCTGATGTTGTGCTGAAGTCAAAAGCCCTTAACTGAATCAACTGGTTTCCTGAATTATAAGTATATTTTTCAGTACTTGTATCATTTGTATTATCATATTGAAAAGTGCTATCCACGAAGCTATTTCCGCCAATCCAAAATATTTCATGAATCGTGAGCTGGTTAGACTCATAAAGATCCATGGTGAACGTATTATTTGAATTATACTGGTAAACAGATTTGGTGCCCGGAGTGGTGGTTGAAACCAAACTGGTTATCCGGCCGTTCCCGTCATATTGTAGGTTAACAGTTTCCACAAGATGCCCCAAACCCGCTGACGTAACGTCTTCGGTAAATGTTTTTGGAAGACCAGTTGAAGATTTGTTGTTATTGCCCTTCTTGCACGAGGTAAATACTAAAATACAGGCAAAAGTTATTAGTGCAACGGGAGCAAGCTTCATGTTATAAGGTTAAGGGTGAATGAGGAGCAGGCAAAAATGCCATCTTTTAAATCAAGAATGAAAAATATAAAAGATTATTGGCTTATCCTATTTATTGCAAAATGATCTCTTATCGCAGCCGGGGGGAATAGTTATTGCGGAAGCCGCTCCTTTAGAAAACCATAAGTGAGGGTTCCCAATAAAGCGCTAGCAATCACAACCAGCATCACGCCGTATCCGCATCCGAGCAATACAAACAAAGGTCCCGGACATGCACCCGTAAGCGCCCAGCCTAATCCAAAAATGACGCCTCCGAAAAGATATTTTTTCCATCTCTTATCCTTT
>PLEB01000144.1 GCA_003136915.1 Chitinophagaceae bacterium | reverse complement strand
AGGGGCATGTATGAAACCTCGCGCTATTTGCTTCTGAACAATAAAAAGAAACCCTGATAGTACCGATGCGTTTATCCACACTGGTTATGATTTCTTCACTGATGGTTAGTTTTTCCTGCAAGGGAAGATGGCAGAACCAGGGCGGGAAGTTGTCGGGACAACTCCAGAAAATTACCGTAATGCGGGATCAGGTATTTGACCTCAGCGGATACGCCGATGAAGGCAGAGGCAATCCCTATAATCTGTTTGATGAAAATGCATTTGTTGATCCCCGTTATGACCGTGATCCGGCCCCTTTTATTCCTGTTACCAATTGCCAGCCCGNNGCCTTATGCACTAAAGGAAATATACCTGTATGACCGGTCTCACACAAACGACAGTTTGTGGATATATACCGGAACCATGAAAAAATGGAAGGTAGTCGCCGCCATGGAGACAGTAACCGATCTGGGCCAGCAGGGTTGGAAAAAGATAACCCTGGATGAACGCAGCCGGTTTCTAATGATCAGTTTCAGTAGTTATGAAACCAATATCACGGAAATGATTTTGTATGGAACGGCGCTGCAGCCGCTACCTGCTGAGAAACCAGTTTCGGATACCGTTTCATTTACACATAATCCCCTCAACCGGTTTCTGGGCGTAAATTATATCATGGAAAAAGAAGCCAGATGGCTGAAGCCATTCCACTATAGCAGGCTCTATAATTTTGCACTGGATTTTGATAACGACACTGCGCGGCAGGAAGATCAGGTTCAGTTTAATATGCTCCATTACGGACGTTATGACGCTGGTTTGAAGAAATATGTTTTCGATATTGATACGCTCAAGCATATCAACCTGGGAAATATCTGGTTCAGCATCCGCGGTGTCTCTCAATGGATGAGCAGCATTGGCTTTACAGATAAAGACCGTCCGCTTAACAGGCCCGGAATTAATTCCGTTGATCCTGCCAGCTATTCCCGCCATGCCCGGATGATGTGGAACCTTGCCGCTTTTTTCGGGAGCACAAAAGTAGACAGCAACCTGCTTTCTATCTCTAATGTTCCCCGGCAATCAGGACGCGGTTCAATGAGTCTTTGGGAAAACGGCAACGAAGAAGATGCCTGGTGGGTGGGACCTAAGTATTGCAGTCCTTTGGAGTATTTCGCGCAGAGTACGGCAGATTGGGACGGTGATGAAGGTCGGCTTGGGAACCGCGCTGGAATAAAGAATGCCGATCCGGATTCCCGGCTGATGATGAGCGGAATGGTCGGTCTGGATACAAACCGGCTGAAAGTATATGCCCTGCTCACGGAAAATCTGCGGGATGATCAGAGGTTTCCCTGGCAGGGCGGTATCCAATATCATTATTATTGTAACCGGAAGGACAGAGGGATTTCGCCGGAAGAAGATTCGTTGCGAAGTAAATTGGTGAAAGTCCGGAATTGCAGCCGGAGAATTGTGCCGGGTATTGAATGCTTTCTCGGGGAAAACGGTTATGATAAAGGACAGGCATCCAGGCAGGCAACACCCGTTCTCACGGGATATAATGCTTCGGAAAGTCAGGGTATCATGCTACTCAGATCAATCAATGCTACTTTTTTTTCCGGCTTTGATGCCTATGTTTTATACTGGCTGAAGGACAGCAAGCCCGAAGACGCTCCGGATACATACCTCACCAGCGGCATTTTACGCCAGATGCCGGACGGAAAGACAATTGCCTATCCCGGTTGGTTTTATATCAATACGCTGGTTCGGCGCCTCGGAGATTATTTGCCAGACAGTGTGGTCTCAGAAAAAGGGAATGTCTGGATTTATCGTTACAGGCATCAGCAATTCCGGGACTCTGTTGCGTATTTCGTCTATATGCCAACGGTGGGTGGAAATAAGGAGCTTCATTATCCGCTTGCGGTTGGAAATGTATACGGGAACCTTGTTAACGGGATTAATTTTACGGATGATGCGGAATTGGGAATTGAAAATAAATTACCGGTTTCGGGTGGTATAGTGCGCATTACAGTTGAAGAAAAACCCATATTAATCTTATACAAACAAATGCAATAGGAAATTCGTTTCCACAATCCTTCTTATCTTTATTCTTTTGTGTATGACCGTACATGATAATTCTTGGAGGATACCTTGTATTTTCTGCCCGCTCCTCACCCTGTTTTCATGCTCCTTTTCTTCCAAGGCCACAAAAAAATTATACCAGCAGGCTTTACAAAGAAAGCCCTATGATGCTATCATTGTTCCCGGTTCGCCGGTTGAAAATGGAAAGTGGAGCAGGACCATGAAGGGCCGGATCTATTGGTCAAAATTTTTATATGATCACGGGGTAACGCGAAATATCATTTATTCCGGCGCTGCTGTTTATAGCGCCTATGTGGAAGGCGAAATCATGGCCCAATATGCTGTTGCGTTAGGCATTCCGAAAGAACATGTCTACAGCGAAACGCTCGCTGAGCATAGCACCGAGAATGTATATTATAGTTTTAAACTGGCCGGAAAATTGGGGTTTAAAACGATTGCTATCGCTTCGGATCCTTTTCAGACGCGGTTGCTTCGAAGATTTGCCAGGAAAAAAGTCAGCCATACGATTGGGCTGATCCCGATGGTAAAAGATAGCATGATGAACATGGAGACGGAGATGAGGGACCGGAGATAAATTCTGAAAAAGCCTTTCAGAAGGATTTTGTAAGCATCAAAAACAGGGAGGGATTCTGGAAAAGATGGCGCGGCACACTCGGAAGGAATATAGATAGAAACACAGACAGCAGGCCATAATCTGAATTAAAGAAATATGCAGAAAAGTTTCATTGAAAATTTCTTTGAAGGAATGAATGAGAAGGTCTTTTTTGTGCTCGTGGTCCTTATTCAACTCATTTTCATTTTTCAGGGCCTGGATTTTGCGGATACCGGATTTGCCGCCGTTTTTTATCAGCGGATTTTTACTGATCCCCATACGGTAGAATATAATTTCATGTTCTGGCTTACGGGTGTCAT
>PLEB01000284.1 GCA_003136915.1 Chitinophagaceae bacterium | reverse complement strand
CACCATTAAAGACGAGGAAGCCGAGAGATTAAGGAAAGTTGGAGATGTGATTCAATTTATAAAAAACAAAAAATAATCTATATGTACAACAAAATGCTTACAGGCAGCCTGTTCATCCTGGCCATAATGGCCACTACTGCCTATAAAACGGTGAACACACAATCCGCCNNTATCAAGGCAATGATAATCGTAGTTATCGCCTTTATAACAAAGATGCTTATCAGATCATGGACACCGAAGGATTTTTTCTTTATTACCGGTATGTATATGAAGCATATACCAAAGGGAAGGGCGAGGTTAAAATGGATAAATATTATTTCAGCCGGGTCGGAAGCAGCGACATTCAATTACTGACCATTGAAAATCTAAAAAGCGCATTCCCTGATAATCATCGGTTCCATTATGCAATTGACGGCCTCTTTAGAACCGATCGGGAACTCATGGCTTATGATTCTTTTAGTAAATGCTACAAACTAAAGTATATATATAGCCAGTCTCTAAAGTAAGGAACCATGCCATATGGGAATGTATTGGTTATTGAAGACGAAACCAAGATCCGGCTTCTTTTAAAAAGGA
Source organism: Chitinophagaceae bacterium (assembly GCA_003136915.1). Lineage (GTDB taxonomy): Bacteria > Bacteroidota > Bacteroidia > Chitinophagales > Chitinophagaceae > Puia. Next base: position 7,428 of record PLEB01000284.1, on the reverse strand, counting down.
TCCTTTCTTTGGAAGGGTACACTGCCTATGAAGCGGCTGACCTACGGTTAGCCGCTCAGGTTGTGAAGAGCGAAGAAATTGATGTGATCGTATGTGATGTAAAATTGCCCGATGGTGATGGCATAGAATTTACCAGGCTCATTAAGACATCCTCCAATAATATCGAAATCATCCTGCTTACAGCCTTCGGAAATATTGCCGACAGTGTGCAGGCCATGCGAAACGGAGCATTTGATTATATAACCAAAGGGGATGATAATGAGAAACTGATTCCGCTGGTGAGTAATGCCATGGAAAAGGCCCGTCTTCAAAAAAGGGTCCGGCAACTGGAAGAGCAGGCCATGAAGGATTTTAATTTTGACAGCATCATTGGGAAATCCCCGGTATTTACCGAAACCATTTCCCTGGCTAAAAAAGTTGCCCTTACTGAAGCGACCGTTCTGTTATTAGGAGAAACAGGTACTGGAAAGGAATTGTTTGCGCGTGCAATCCATGGTTCCAGCCCCCGCGCCGTATATCCTTTTGTGGCGCTGAATTGCAGCGCCTTCACCAAGGGATTGCTGGAGAGCGAACTATTTGGTCATAAGGCCGGTGCTTTCACGGGAGCCATAAAAGACAAGAAGGGATTGATCGAAGGCGCCAAGGGTGGCACCCTCTTCCTGGACGAAATCGGAGAATTGCATGTGGATCTTCAGGCGAAACTTTTACGGTTTCTGGAGACCAGCGAATTTATTAAAGTTGGGGATATAAAGTCGACCAAAGTGAATGTACGGATCATTGCGGCGACAAACCGCGACATAGAAAATGACGTAAAAGAGGGAAAATTCCGAAAGGACCTCTTTTACCGCCTGAATGCATTTACAATACAACTGCCTCCTCTGCGGGATAGGAAGCAGGATATTCACATGCTCGCAGAATATTATCTGCGTATATTTTCGCTGAAAACCAATCAGACCATTGAAGGTATGAGCAAGAGTTTCCTCGAACACCTGAAATTACATGATTGGAAGGGGAATATCCGGGAACTGAAAAATGTAATTGAACGGGCGGTAATCCTGGCAACCGGACCGCAACTGACCATCGAAAACCTGCCCGTCGAACTGCAAAACACAAATTATAAGAAGCTAATAAGTCGCTCAACCCTTGATCTAAGCACTATGGAGAAAACACATATTCAACAGGTTCTAAACCATACAAGGGGAAATAAGGCCGAAGCAGCCAAACTCCTGAATATCGGATTAACGACGCTGTACCGTAAAATTGAAGAATACAATCTAAATCAACCTTATTGGAACAATCCTGATCTTTGATCAGCATGTATTTCGCTAATTCCCAATTCTATAAATATTATTACCTTAGTACTCTCTGAAAAGAATCTCGACGATAGTACTGCTGGGAATACTGCTTTTTAACTGGTGTGGTTACCGGTTGCTGACTGCCTGTCTGGAAGCCGGCGCCAATGAACAATTACAAATAAGCCTGGATGATAATAAGTATGATGAATCAGAATTGATTTCCATCAAAGTCCCGGCCGAACGTCTTTCCTATTATAACAACTCAAGTCAGTTTGAACGCGTCAATGGAGAAATAGAAATCGGCGGTTTACAATATAATTATGTTAAACGCCGCCTGTATAATGACTCCATTGAAATGCTGTGCGTTCCGAATCATTCAGCTATGCATTTAAGAAAAGCTGATAACGATTTTTTTAAATTGGTGAATAACTTACAGCGTCCGGCCCAGGATAAGAAAACTGATTCTCATTCATATAAAAGTTTCTCGGGCGATTATTTTACTGCGAATGACCTGTTCAATATAACTGATCCTTTTTGTAACATGAAGAAGAGCTCCTTTTATTATTCTGTGATGCTCCCCTTCGGTTCAAAATTCACTGAGGAGCGGCCGCCGCAAAAGATGGCCTGAAAGTCCTTCTACCATCCACCATATACCATCAACCATAAATTCCATATGGTATTGTTACTGTTTAAAAAAATTTATATATGCGCATTCAAACTGAACCAATCGGAAGTATCCCGCGTCCGGTTGAACTTATTTTGGGAATCAAGGCAAATGCTGCCGGTCAGTTAAACGACAAGGATCTCCAACACTTATATGATTCGGCAGTTTCAGAGACCATTAAAAATCTTGAAGCTACTGGCTCACCCGTAATTTCTGATGGTGAGCAAACAAAACCGAGTTTCGTTACTTATCCAATTCAGGGCATGAAACAACTGTCACCCGACGGGGTAGTGATTCCTTTTGCAGACGGGCACAGCAGGCAATTGCCAAAGCTTACAAAAGGGCCATTCCGATATCAAACCTATGCAGACAGTTATCTGAAGAAAGCAAAGCAATTAACATCGCTTCCGGTTAAGCAGGCAGTGATTTCATCATCGGCGCTAAGCCTGCTTTATCCATCAGAGGGCATCGATGGATATTCACGGGAAGAGTTCATCAAAGATCTAATAAATGAAGCGGAGGCAGATATCAGAAGAAGCCTGGACAGCGGAGCGTACAAGGTCCAAATTGATTTTACGGAAGCCAGGCTCTCATTGAAACTGGACCCGAGCGGTAATCTCTTACAATCATTTATCGATTTGAATAACGCCGTTATCAGCCGTTTTTCGGAAGAAGAAAGAAAAAAGATCGGCGTTCATTCCTGTCCCGGTGGAGATCATGATTCAACGCACAGCGCTGATATCAGTTATAACAGCCTTTTACCGCTATTGTTTCAATTGAAAGCAGGAAATTTTTACCTGGAATATGCCGGAGAAAAAAATAAAGTCCAGGTATTGAATGCAATCAAATATAATATGAAACCCGGACAGCGCATTTTCCTGGGGGTGACCAATGTAATTAATCCCCGGGTGGAAACAGCTGAAGAAATCCGCGATATTATCCTTCAGGCAGCCGAAACAATTCCGGTTGACCAGCTTGGCACTACGGATGATTGCGGTTTTTCTCCTTTCGCAGATGATACATCCACTTCAAGGGATATTGCTTTTGCTAAAATAAAAGCCCGCATTGATGGTACAAAAATGGCTGAAGAGGTTATGAATAAAAAGACGGCTTTCTTTCAATCCTGATACACCTGAAGAAGGTTTATCCCATATTGTTTTTAGCAATCCTGCTGTTCAATTGGTTTGGGTACCGGTTGCTGTCTTCTTATTTGGAAGATAGGGCCAATACTCAACTCGAAGCCATATTGGACAATAATGATTATGAAGAATCACAACTGACCTCCATTAAGATCCCTGTTTCCTACCTGCCCTATTATAACAATTCCAAATCATTTGAGCGGGTTAACGGGCGGGTCGAAATCCAGGGTATAGAATACAAGTACGTTAAACGAAGGATTTATAACGACTCCCTGGAGTTGCTCTGCATTCCAAATCATGCGGTGATGAAATTGAAAGCAGCCAAAGACGAATTTTTCCTGTTTCTAAATGACCTGCAACGGTCGGGAGCGGATAAATCGCCGAATTCGCACCATAGTTCATCCAAAACCTTTTCAGTAGATCATTATACAATCATTAGCCCCTTCAGGCTAAATGATTTTTATGTTACCATATCACCAGCTCCTTTTCATTATTTTATACGAAATTCTTCACGCCACCGCCTCACGGTGGAACAGCCTCCTGAAATCGCCTGATACAAACATGACGCTGTGTTCCCGCTTCCCTCATAATGGCTTTCCGGATTGAATTCTCACGGATTGCCAATGGGCAGCGGGCAATAGTATAATCATGCCAGATTTATTTCAGTCATTCCCTTCCGGCTTGCATTACGCAGGTTGGTAACCGGAAATTTTATTGAATTCAATCTAAAGGCGAATAAATATGAGAAAAAAAATCATAGTACTGGCTATTGCCATTCCTATATTCCTCCTGTTAACATCAATCAGTTACACCTGTATAAAGAAATATTGCGAAACCGATGAGGCAACCCGGTTATACAGGGAAGGGCTGAAACCTGTTTATGATAAAAAAAATCAATTTTACCCTCAGGCTGAACTGGCTTTTTACGATTCCCTGCTTCAATTTTCTTCTCCGCCAAATCAGGAAGAAAGAATTCGGTTATTTAGGGCAATGGTTTTATTAAAGATGGGACAGGAAAAAGAGTCTTCAGAAATATTAAATAACCTTCTTCAAACAGGAACTGATAAAAGCGATAGAATGTTATCTACAATAAGAGAAGATCTCGCAATAACCTATCTCAGATTAGGGGAAAGAAATAATTGCATTGCTAATCATTCTTCGGAATCATGCATATTTCCGATTCAGGGAAAAGGAATTTTCACCGATCCTTATGTGACACAAAAAGGCATCCAGGTTTACGAGGATATTCTGCAAAGGGATTCAAACGATCTGGCATCCAGGTGGCTGCTTAATATCGCGTACATGACTATCGGAGAATATCCCAAAAAAGTTCCTTCCCGCTGGCTGATCCCCGGTCTTGATAAGGATACTTCTTCTTGCAAAGTGAATGCTTTCCAGGATATGGCTGGCGATTTACAAATAAATGGTCTCAGGGCAATGGCCGGGGGAGTTATCGTCGACGATTTTGATAATGACGGTTACCTGGATATTGTAACATCATCCTGGGGACTGGATGAAAGCATGCATTATTATAGAAACAATGCGGATGGCACATTTACGGATGTTTCTCAGGCTTCCGGCTTAAGTGATATCAAAGGTGGCTTAAATATTATTCAGGCTGATTATAACAATGATGGTTATACGGATATCCTGGTTTTGAGAGGAGCATGGTTAGGGGAGTTTGGCAAGCAGCCGAATACCTTATTAAGAAATAACGGCGATGGCACATTTACAGACGTTACCGTTGAAAGTGGGTTGCTTTCTTTTCATCCGACCCAAACCGCAACCTGGGCCGATTTTAATAATGACGGCTGGTTGGATCTTTTCATTGGAAATGAAACCAGTTCACCCGCTTATCCACATCCCTCCGAGCTATATATTAATAATCAGGATGGCACATTTACCAATGTTGCGAGGGAATCCGGGACGGAATTTACCGGTTTTATGAAAGGCGTTGTATCTGCAGATTACAACAACGACGGATGGCCTGATATTTTTATTTCCAATTTAGACGGAAAAAAAATACTTCTAAAAAACAAAGGGATAAAGGGGAAAATTCCGCAGTTTGAAGATGCTACGCATAGTGCGGGCCTGGATAAAGATGTGACGCACACTTTTCCAACCTGGTTTTGGGATTATGACAATGACGGATGGCCCGACATTTTTGTATGCGGTTACCAGTTCCAGAACTCCCTGGCAGCCTCGGTGGCAGCCGATGCCCTTGGCCGACCCCTTCCAAACGCAAGCAGGATGTATTTATACAGGAATAATCACGATGGCACCTTCACTGATGTTGCTCCGGATAAGGGCCTAAACAAGCCGGTATTTGCCATGGGCTCAAATTTCGGCGATATAGATAATGACGGCTGGTCAGATATGTACCTGGGTACAGGCAATCCAGATTTCAAATCGGTTGTACCGAATAAAATGTTCAAGAATATAGACGGACAACGATTTGCGGATGTCACCAATTCCGCGAGGGTAGGAAGCTTACAGAAGGGACATGGAGTTGCCTTTGCTGATATTGATAATGATGGCGATCAGGACATTTTTATCAGAGTGGGTGGAGCGTTATCTGGTGACGGTTTCTTTAATTCGCTTTATGTCAATCCCGGTCAGAATGACAATAAATGGATAAGTGTGTTATTGGAAGGAATAAAGTCCAACCGCTCGGCAATAGGTGCACATATAGCTGTTACATTTACTGAGAATGGAGCAAAAAGAACTGTCTATATGGATGTTAATTCTGGCGGAAGTTTCGGCGGTAATCCGCTCAGGAAGGAAATAGGAATCGGGAGGGCGAAAATGATCGATGAATTGATCATAAAATGGCCAACCACCGGTATAGTCCAGGTATTTAAGAATATTGTTCCCGACCAGTTCATTAAAATCAAAGAAGGTAATAAGCAAATTGAGAAAATGAATTTAAAAGTCCTGAAATTCAAGGCACAGCAAGGAAAAATAAATATGATAGGATGCGCCCCGATTAAATAGTTTCTATTTCAGGGATAAACAGGGTTAATAAAAGCAAAAAGGTTGCTTATCGCTTGTGTGTAGAAAAGAAAACAGCACAGGATACCAGGGCCAAATAAGGTAATATCAAAATGCCGAAAGAAAGTATCAGATGACCCTTCCTTTTCGGATTGCGATTTGATGACTCTTCATATTTGCTGAATATTCTCAGATCCCTGTCCTGAACAATAAAAATTTGGTTGAAAAGATAGGCCAACAGCATATAGAGTGAAGCAGAAAAAATAGTAGATCCGGCATGAGATGAAAACCGGGAATGTTTTACAAGATGTAAATAAAGCGCCTCCAGTAACAGCAGCCATCCACCAGTGCCGAGGGCGAATAAATACATCGCTTGCAAACGGGGATTGACACCCTGTCTGGATTGGCTTGCCTTATAGAAATGGTTGTAAATATTAAAATAGAGATAGTCTAGATGTTTCATAGGATCATTTCAGGGTTGTGGCTCGATGCCGGGATTACGGTAGTAATATTAACGCTTTCAGAGAGGAAATCGTACACGGTAAAATAGGGAAAAAGACTAATTGGCTGAGTATAAATGCGTTCCCCCACCTAAATTTTCCTGAAATTATTATTTGGAAAATCGGGGGCTGTGACAGGGGGAACATAAATATTTTGAGTATAAACTTTTTGCCTGCGGAACAGATCAAAATCCAGGCACCCTGATGTGAAACCTGTCGCAAGTTTATCCGGATTCTATCCGTTAAAGTGTCGGTCCAATATCAAAGGAAGTTCTTTAATTTTGAGACAATCTCCATTTTTAGCAGCTTAATATTCTTGTCAAAGCAAATTCTGCATTTCAAAGCCTCAAATATGAAATACCTATTCTCATCCATTATTTACCTGTCCCTTTCAAGCATCACAAGCGGCCAGACAGCGCAAATGGTAAAGGACGCCGAAAGCATTCAAAATCTCTTATCAGATTTATCAAAAGCATGGAATATGCATGATGCCAAAGCATTTTCTATGTTATTCTCCGAGGATGCGGACTTTACTAACGTGCGCGGCATGAGCGCTCATGGCAGAACTGAAATAGAAAAGTTTCATGAAAAGCCCTTTGCGACATGGTTTAAGAACAGCACCCTGAAAATAACCGATAAGAAAATCCGATTCATCACTGCCGATATTATGGCCGTGGATGCACCCTGGGAAATGACCGGTGCCCAGAGTCCGGATGGAAAAGACATTCCGCTCAGAAAAGGCCTGTTGAATTTTAACGAGAGGAGATGATAAATGGTTCATTACGGTGATGCATAATATGGATCTTCCAATCACACAATAAATTGACGCATTCTCCATT
>PLEB01000049.1 GCA_003136915.1 Chitinophagaceae bacterium | reverse complement strand
CATCTACGGCCTTTCTATAACACAGTGTCCGGATATCCGACATTCCAGATCATCAAATCTATACAAGATTTTTTATAAATTGTACCTGCCAGTTCAAGTGGCCAACGTTTCATCAGATTGTATTATAACCAAGACCCTATGCAGCATCAGTAGGCAAAACATCCTAGAATCCGTGGGATGGCGCCATTACCTCTCGGCTTCCGGTTATTTTCGTCGATCGTTTTCAGCTTGTATTCTTCCCATATCTCTCCGATTGTCGATTCCAGAAGAAGCCTCGATGGTTTAAACTGCTGGAACAAAAGAAGTTTCAATTAACCGCGTAAGAAAATGCAATTCACAGAAAAGAAAATACCAATTTTAGCTTACGCTGAATATCCGGACCTTCTATTATAGAAAGATCATGGAGGTTGCACGACAGTTTTTAAAGGGAGGAATTCCTTTTTTAATAAATCTCAACTCGATAATAGCTGCCCGGGAAAACATCGACACTTTTTACCTCCCAGGTGCCGGTAAATAAATGGTATGAAGTAATCGAAGAACAAACCTTTGCAGATGCAATCCTGGATCGAATTATCCATGATGCACACCGGGTGGAACTCAAAGGCGAATCAATGCGTAAAAAAAGAGTTAACTTCCTAGAAGAAAACGACGAATCAGAAAACTAAATTATAAACAAAAAACGACCGAAATCTTGAATAACTTTTTTGATGCGACTATGCAAGTAACTATAGGTGGTCACTTTGCTCCGGAATAAGGTGGTCAGGTTGCTCGGAATATCCAATTGACATTAAACCGGTCGTAAGAGGTCTAAAATAAGAATATGAAAGCAATCCATTGGTTGTTGCTGCTGTTTGTGCTGACGGGAGGTTGTACCCAAAAATATAATGCACCTTATCATTTCCCAGGTTCCGGTTACTTGGTGGTAGAGGGTTATATCAATGCCGATAACTTACCTACAAATATTATGTTGAGCCGTGCAACCGGCCTCGATTCGCCATATTATCTCGCGGTAGACGGCGCTACAGTGAACGTTGAATCTGCCGCTGGCACCAGCTTTAACATTCCTGATGTCGGAGGCGGAACGTATTCCGGTGGTCCATTGCCGCTGGATGAAACGCAACAATACAGGGTAAGAATAGCCACTTCGGATGGCCAGCAATTCTTATCTGATTTAGTCCCCGTGAAAATTACGCCACCCATTGATAGTGCGAGTTGGAAAACGACAGATGGAGGTGTAACTATCTATGTCTCTTCTCATGATCCGGAAAACAACACACATTATTATCAGTGGAAATATGATGAAACCTGGGAATACCATTCGGCATTTGCCTCTAATTATGAATATTCAGGTGGAATGGTTATCCCAAGGCCGCAGAGTGACCTGATCTATACATGCTGGCAAACGGATACTTCTACAGACATAATCATTGGTTCCTCGGCAAAATTAAGTTCAGATGTCATTTATGAATTTCCGGTCGCCATAGTGCCTTTTATAAATGCGAAAAAGCTGTCAGTAAGATATAGTATTCTCATAAGGCAATATGCACTGACGGAAGACTGGTATAACTTTGATCAAATGATTCAAAAGATTACCGAACAGCTTGGATCCATTTTCGACCCGCAGCCTTCTTCATTGTCCGGTAACATCCATTGTCTTACTAATCCCAATGAACCTGTAGTTGGATTTATTGGTTGTACAAGTGAAACAGATGCAAGGATCTTCATTGACCGCTCACAATTGTCACCGGCCCAGGTCATCACCTCGGGCTACGAAGGTTGTCTGATAGATACGATTTTTAATGTTCCGGCCTTTATCGTCGATACATTTGGTTCCGGCTCTTATATTCCTATCGAGCCGACTTATAAGCAAGGGTTGTTATACGGGTGGCTCGCCGGAACTGCATCTTGTGTGAATTGCACATTGCATGGTGGCTTTCTGCAAAAACCTGATTACTGGCAATAATTGTGAGTTAGACAATGCATAAATCCGCTGCAACGTCTATGGCCTTTCTATAACACGGTGTTGGGATATCCGACATTCTTGATTATCGTAGCGTTATTCCCTATTGCCTTCCTGATATTTTCGTCGATTGTTCTCAAAGGTGTATTCTTCCCATATTTCTACTATCGTCGATTCTAGAAGAAGGCGCAATGGCTTTCAAGTAATCCTGGAGTTGACATTAATTTCTAATCCATTTTTTGTATTGTAATGCCCATCCCTTTTATGAATTATAAGCCATTTGGGAAGTTTTGTCACAGAACTTCCCATGAGCTCAGCGGCTTTCGGTGATTTCGCCGGTCTGCTCTCTCATTGAATCTCAATCCCTTGTGTAAATGGGTACTTTTTGTTCAGTACCGATACAGAATATTAAGTACTGAGATACTACTGGGTTTTAGAGGAATTAGTGAACAATTAGTGACACGAATTCTTGTTTTCATGACAACGTCAATAAATAACCGAATGGCCGACCATCATAAAAAACCCTAGAAAATATTCTTTAAAATTTTTCTTTTCTAGATTGGGGTGATGTTGTCCTTCCATTTTTAGTTTACAGTCTATATTTTTTAGCCTTTAGTTTTTATTTATTTCTCCGATTGCTCATTAACCATGTTAAGTAAGTTTTGATTAGTAATATGTAACATGCGTATTCGCCGTAAGTCGGCTTGCGCCTGAACAATATATGCTTCGTAAAATGCAACAAGAGAATTACGTTGTTCAGCAGATAAAGAAGCAAAAGGTTTGATCACAGGAATATGTGGAACGACATCATAAGACTGACTTGTATCGGTAGTGATCATATCATGGTAATCCATGAGTTTGACAATTTCAGTTTGGTAGCCCAATATTGCAGAAAGAACACGTGTGTTATAATTTTTCACTGTTTCAATCTGACCTTTATAGTAAGCCATACTATCCCGAAGTGCAATATTATTGATATAGCGCAATGCCCCTGCATTTACCATTTGATCATAAGAAGATGTACTGAATGGAATTTCAACTAGTGTAATTGCAAAAATATTCAGTCGTTCCAGCACATTAAGTTTTGTATTTTCTTCTCCATTAAAAAAAATATTTTTAACGCTATCGCAAACAACTATTTTTCTTTGGTATATTTTTTTGTATTGTGTTAATAATGCTTGTTGCTGTATCAATTCATCGCGATAAGTTTCCAGGTATTCTTTGGTATTGTTCTTATCAGTAAAATGTTCCCTGATATTCTCTGCAAAAAAACCCATTGTTACAGCAAGAAATATCATTAAGAACTCCAAAAAATATTCTTTGAATTTCTTTTTCTTATGATGCAGATCTGGGTGATGATGTACTTCCATGTCTAGTGTTTTGGTTTCTGATGGGGAAATAGTTGAATCCTGCACAATTGCATTAGCAGTGAGCTCTTCGTTGAGGGGTTGTTTCGGCATGTCTTGTTCTTCCGGCATACAAAATAAAGATAAGAGTATTATCGGCTCATATTTTATTAGCGTTATTACCTGTTGGCTTCCGGTTATTTTCGTCGATCGTTTTCAACCTGCATTCTTCCCACATTTCTCCGATCGTCGATTCTAGAAGGAGCCGCAAGCGTTTAAACTGCTGAAACAAAAGTAGATACATTACCAGGCAAAGAAAAAGTAATCCAATGAAAGAAGACGCCAATTTTAAGGTTACGTCGGATATCCGGACGTTCTGTTGTAGAAAGATCATGGAGGTTGC
>PLEB01000191.1 GCA_003136915.1 Chitinophagaceae bacterium | reverse complement strand
CACTCCGGCATTGAAAAAGGGAAAAAGAGCACCATAGTTGAGGTCAAATCCGATTTTTTTATACTGCTCATTCCGGTTATAACCCACATAAATTTCTGATTCGAATGAATTGAGCACATTTTCACCATCCAGGGCAAAAGTATAATCAGGGTCATTAACATATGGCCGCCAGCTGTGGAAATGAAAAATATGGGTAGTGGCTGCATAAGAATTCACCGGGTAATGGATGCTGGGAATAGTATCGGGTATTTGAAATGGCGGATGGTCCAGTGAAAATATATGATGGGTGCTGAGCGGTTCATTGTCATTAAAGTGAGTGGCTGTATTCCCGAACAATAATGGATCTGAAGAAACATTGAGGTGATATCCAACAGCCGTAAAACTCGACCAGGCCCAATTTCCAACACCCGAACTGATCTCGTAAGCTCCGGTGACCGGTTGCTGCAGCATGGCATATATTTTTCCTGAGTGTATGCGGAATCCCCTGTCAGAACCCTCTTCCGTACGCGTGAAATAAATGTCGTTATTAGATATTGAGGGGAAACCAATGGGATGCATGGACCAGGGAAAAAGCGGACTTTCTTTCCCGGAAGGGATATCAATGAACATCAAACACATTTCACCGTGGATGTTCCTAACGGCAGTTAATAACTGCTGCCCCGAATAGAATTTTGGGTAGGTATAATAAAGCCCTTCCGGATTTGGCAGACGAAAAATTATTTTTCCGGATTTACTATCAAGAATATCCAGGAATACCTGTGCCAGTTCCGTATATTCAACGACAGCAATCCATTTTCCGTCGGGAGAAATATCAGGCGAAAAATATTTTGATTTGCTGGTTATGCGGATATCCTTTCCGGTGTGCAGGTCCAAAATGCGGATCACTGAATAGTCCCGCCAGCCCCAGCGCAGATCCGGCTCATAAGCTGAATAGACTATTTGGCCGTTGCGATAGGAAAACTGATCGTCGTTTGAAACCGCGCGGTATTTTATGGGTCCTTCCTTTTGCGTTCGCAGGTCTAATTGCATATACCGCGGCGGTCTGCGGTAAGAAGACCTCAGAAAAACCAGGTGGCTTGAATCGATGAATTGGGGAAAGGTTTCGTCGGCTGTAAAATGCGTATGTTGGTGACCGTAAGCAGCATTGGGATCCTTGTAATCGGCAGGCGTCAACTGATCACGAAAATAATCCAATGCCTTCTCCCGGTATTGCTGATAGGAAATACCGGCATGCTGCTGAATGGCATGCTGAAGCGGGTAAAATAAACCCTTAAAGGACGCGGCATCCACGGCGGTTTTTCTCCAGAAATCGTCCCCGTATTTCTCCCTTCCATAAGCGACCATCATATATCCCAGGGGATAATGATCTGGTGTATAATCACGATAAGAACCATTGCGCAGCTTCATCCAGGAATAATTTTTCCCCGCAAGCCATAAAGAGAAATAGGGAGTAAGAAATAAAGGCAGGCGTCCGCGGCCCTGAAGGCTCACCAGCGTTTCCTGGTAAACTGCATCTCCTTCCCAGAACCAGTTGGGAACGGCCAGATTATTTGCGAGAGCCAAACCCTCTTCTCCAAATAAATAATAAAAGGTTTTTGACAGCCCCACCCTGAAATTGTTGAACTGCTGCACGTGACGGTATTCATGAATTGCAAGGGTTTCGTGCCATGGCAGGCTCCCCAAATCAAAACTATTTTGAGAAGGAGTAAGCTGGAACTCGCTGCGGAAAGGGGCCAGCTGTACGTACGCATTGGAAATCGTAGTCAGGTTATGAAAGACAATATCAATCCGGTGTCTGCGCTGACCGAGCGTGGGTAAGGTACTGTCATTAAGAGCAGAAACCAGAAAAGCCACATCGTCTGCTTCTTTCTCTAATCCATGAGGAAAAATAATTCGTGCAGGATTGATGTTGACCTGTTCCCATTTAACAGCGGGCGGGGTTCCCCCAAAGATCTGCGCATCGGAATTAAGGACAGCAAAAAAAAGGATCAATGGGAGGAAGTGGAAAGTCCGGATCATCCGAAATGGGTTTCTGGAATGAAAATTGAAATTAACAGATAACCCTGGAAGAAAAAATTATGATAAATTCCTATACCTTCGGGTTACCAGCATGAAAGTAAAGTCACGTTTATTTTCTCTCTCCACTAACCTGGATTCCCTGATTGCTGCAGCTATCGGATTCACGATCATCCAGATTTTTTCAAAACACAGCGGAATAGGTGTATCACCCGATTCCGTTACCTATATCAGTTCGGCCAGGCATTTGCTGGAAGGAAAAGGGTTCCTGGCATTCGACAATATGCCGGTTGTTGATTTTCCTGCGGGTTACCCATTTTTCCTCGCCATCATTTCATTTCTAACACGTATGGATCCCCTCCGATACGGACCCATGTTAAACGGGCTTTTATTTGCGATATTGATATACCTGTGCGGGACCGTAATGAATGGCTTTTACCACACTTCCAAATTGTATAAACGGTTTTTGCTCAGTTGTTTTGTTTTCAGCGCCGCGCTGCTTGAGGTATATTCCATGCTCTGGTCAGAAACGCTTTTTCTGGTACTGCTCATCTTGTTCAGTGTTACCATGAAGAATTACCTGCAGCTACTTACGGAAAAATGGTTATTCATCAGTGCCATCCTGGTTTCCCTGGCCTGCGTTACGCGTTATGCTGCGGTCGTGCTGGTGGGCATAGGGATCTTTCTGATATTTTTCGAAGGCAAACTCGCATGGAACAGGCGCATCCGTCATTGCATTTACTTTGGGTGTGTTTCCTTATTGTTGCTTGCCATCAATCTGGTCCGGAATGAAATGATCCTGCATCTCGCTACCGGAGCGCGCCAGAAGAGTACAAGCTCCCTGCTGAAAAACATGGAATATTTTGGCGGAGTGCTTAGCGATTGGCTGTTGATTGATAGGACACACTGGCTTTCTGTGTTTTTGACTTTTGCGGTTTTGTTTATTTTCCTGGTGGCCATGCTTTGGTGCTATTTCAGGCGAAAAAATCAACGACGATTTGAATATATTCTCGCTGCAACCGGCCTTTTTTATTGCCTTTTCATGCTGGTTTCAGCATCCATTTCCCGGTATGAACAATACACGAACCGCTTACTGGTGCCCATGTTTATCCCTATGCTCTGGAGCTGCAGTTTCTGGCTGCCATCTTTTCTCGCTAAAAAAAGGGGATTACTTAAAGCTTTGTTCCTCGGTATTGCCCTGTGCATCGGGGTCATTTTTCAATATATCCAATTGTCGGAAGCTTATGAGACTTATGATGGTGTTAAGGACGCCGGTATTCCGGGATATAACGAAGATCCGTTCCCGCAATCGGAGATCGTAAGGTTTATTGAACAATATAAAACGCAATTCAAGCCCGGCTACCAGATCTATTCCAATGCGGGGGACGCTTTTTATTTATTCACGGGGCTGCCCGCAAAACTCCTGCCGCAGCGGGTTTTTCCGCAAGAGATCAGGAAGTATTACCAGGAAAAAAATGATTACCTGATTTGGTTCAATGACGTTGACAATCCGGATCTGCTTGATGAAAAATCTGCCGTCCAGAATAAAAGAATGATCCTGATCAGGAAATTTCCTTCGGGCGAAGTCTTTATAACGCCAGATTCCATTTCATCTCCAATCCATTAAGAAAGAAAACCTACAATGGGCGCAGCCAGATGTTCCGGTAGCTGATGGGTTCGCTTTTGTCGCCATGGGCCTGGAGCTTAATCGGCGCCGGACCATGTTTTTTGTAGAAAGGCTGGCCAATATATAAAGTCTGTCCTTTCAATTCAAAGTTATTCTGCACTAATACAGCATTCAGGAACACGGTCACGCGGGCAGGAGATTCGAGCGTTCCATCTTCTTTAAACCTTGGAGCCGTCCACACAACATCATAAGTCTGCCATTCTCCGGGTTTACGGCATGGATTTGCCAGCGGCACACCCTGTTTGTATATACTGCCAGCCTGTCCGTTCACATAGGTAGAATTATTATAACTATCCAGCACCTGCAGTTCATATCCCTGGTCACCTCCATTGCCCAGGGAAGCCAGGAAAATGCCACTGTTTCCGCGGGCCTGCCCGGAGCCCGTAATATTTTCGGGAATACGATATTCTGCATGCAGCTGATAATCAGTAAATGATTGTCGGGTAACGATGCCGCCCGACTTTTTATCCACGGTGGCAATTCCATTCTCCACTATCCAGCCGGGTTTCTTTGTTGTATCCATTCCTTCGGCTCTCCATTGATCCAGGTTTTTGCCATCAAATAATACGATTGCATCTGAAGGGGGTTGATCATTTGTCATCCCCGGCGTTACAATTTTAGGAACTGGTGTATAAAACTCTGTAAGTTTAGGATCACCTTGTTGATTTTGTGCAAACAGAAAAGTATCCATAGATAAAAGAAACATCAATAAGATAAAAAATTTTCTTGAAAATAGCGGAGCAATAGTATACATATTCAATCTTTTAAATTGAATTCAAGTTAGCATAAATCCGAGAGAAGGGGTTTATGATTTTTTCAAACCAGGGCGGGTTGTCAACTTGTTTACTGTTCAATATTCACCTCGTGTGCATACTGCCGTTTGAGGGAATCTTTGATACGCACCGTATCTTTTGACAGGGCTGGAAATTGAAAATACACCTTGAAAAGGCTGGAGTCTTTTTGGAAAAAGTGGGCTTTGAGATCAAAAGATATCAGTTGCCGGTATCTTCTTAAGGCATGCTCTTTATTAGGTGTTGCAAGTATTACGAATTTATAATCAGTCGAATCTCTACCGGTGCCATTGTGATGTGCAGAGTCTGCGTTGACCATTTTTCCGGAATCCTTCCGGACATTTTTAGGTACCGTATCGGCTACAGGGGGAGCGCTAACCTCCGCGTTGGTCTCCGCATTATTTGACGGCGACGGGGATGTTTTCTTATACATCAGATATCCGCCCCAACCAACGATGATAAGCGCAGCAATAATGGCAACTCCCCTCAGCAGGTTACGATTTTGCGACGCCTGCAAAGCGGAGCCGGGTTGATCGGATTCAGTTCTCCTTTTTCTTGAGTGGTCTGCCGAACCCTGGGTCTGATTTCCCCTTATCAGTGCATATTCCCCAGGTGAAAAATCGAAATTCCCGGCTTTGTTCTTAGTAATTGTTCCAATGCCTTCGAGATAAAACGGTTTTCCTATATTCAACATTTCCATGCCGAGGTTCAGGTAAGATTCAAGGTCTGAAATGGCGAGGGGTTTAATTTTACCTGTATTTTCGCATATATAGGTGATCAGTTCTTTATCCGCTGCAACAATATTTGCATTTTGGAATTGGACTCCATTGGGCAATGAAAGTAAGGCGTGATCATTCTCTTCCGGCAACACGATGGATTTGTCAAGCGTAAAAATGCCCAGGCCCGGCAGCGCCAGCCTTCTGTTTTTGTACAAATACTGTACTAGAAGAAGAGGTATCTTCAAAGCCAAAGGATTCAGATTTTAAAAGTAAATAAACGAACGCGAATAAGCACAAATAATTATATGAAAATTAAAATAAAATATTGAGAACTAGCAATATATCTATACAAACCTCGATTTTTGTTCTAGATTCTGTCAGTGCTTAAACCGAGTTTAAATCCGTTTTTACTATGCTTAGTGAAGAAGAAGAGGCCTTTATTGAATACTGGAAGGCAAACCGTGAACGACAGAAAAAGACTATGCATCAATTTATGGTTGGGATTCCGGTTGCCCTCTTGTTCGTGATTCCGATCGCCATAAATTTTTTTTCAGGATGGTATAAAAGGGCAGCCATGCTGGTGCATACCAATAGTTTTAACCCCGGAGTCCTCCTCCTGGCCCTCCTCCTAATAACAGTCTTTATCGCAATATTTTCCAGGAAGTTCCGATGGGACCAGAACGAACAGCGATATGTCGAGCTACTGGCCAGGAGGGAAAGGCAGGCCTCCTCTGAAAAAAAATAAATTGTTGCAGCGTTTTCTTTCCATGCCTTGTCTTTCTATTGCATGCAAGTAATTGTATTGCTTGCCGTAACCATAGACTACCTGCAAGACGACCCTGAACAGATTGTTCGGGGTTTTTTATTGTACTTTTGGTCAAAGTCTTCTTCTTGTCTTACGAGCCCATATCCGTTTTTGATATCTTCAAGATTGGCGTTGGGCCTTCCAGTTCTCACACCTTGGGTCCCTGGCGGGCAGCACAGTCCTTTATCCGGTCTCTCGAGCACAAAGGCCTGTTACCCGAGCTAAAACGCATACAAGTGTTGCTTTACGGCTCCCTGGCTAAAACGGGGAAGGGACACGGTACCGATATTGCCGTTGAGCTCGGCTTATCCGGCTATGATCCGGTTCAGATCGATACCGCATCCATACCAGATATCGTGGAATCGATTAAGGAAAATAAGATCATTCGTCTGGTCGGAGGCATACAATTACCATTTGATCCTGTAAAGGACATAGAATTCCTTGTGCAGGATTCCCTGCCATATCATCCGAATGCACTTAGTTTTCTCGCAGATTTTAAGGTTTCCGAACCGCTTGCAGAGACCTATTACTCCGTCGGTGGAGGTTTTATTGAAAAAGAAGGGCAGTTGCCTGCTGCCAACTCCGCCTCCCAACTTCCTTTTCCGATAGATTCAGCCAATGATCTCCTTCATTGGTGTATGAAAACAGGCATGACCATTCATGAAGTGGTTCTGGAGAATGAACGTGTTTGGCGGGGAGACCAGGCAATAAAAGCTGATCTGCTGGAGATCTGGCGGGTGATGAAAGAATGTATGTTTAAGGGTTGCCATACCGGGGGAACCCTGCCCGGGGGTCTGCTGGTCACTCGCCGCGCCGCCGGTTTGAATAAGAAATTGCTGGAAGGCAGGACTTATAACGACTATGCAGAATGGACAGAAGCCATACGTATGGGAGGAAAGGATTTCAAATATATCCTGGACTGGGTAAGCTGTTTTGCGCTAGCTGTCAACGAAGAAAACGCCTCTTTTGGTAAAGTAGTCACAGCGCCAACTAACGGAGCTGCGGGTGTAATCCCAGCCGTTTTACAGTATTTCATCTGTTTTTGTGGGGGTACAAACGAGAATACAATTGATTTTCTGCTTACTGCCGGAGAGATCGGAAGCATCTTCAAGAAGGGAGCTACACTTTCGGCAGCCATGGGAGGCTGCCAGGCTGAGATAGGCGTATCCTCTGCTATGGCGGCAGCTGCCCTTACAGAAGCGCTTGGGGGAACACAACGCCAATCTCTGATGGCAGCTGAGATTGCCATGGAACATCATCTCGGACTCACCTGCGATCCAATCGGAGGTCTTGTGCAGATCCCCTGCATTGAACGAAATACGATGGGTGCCATAAAAGCCATTACAGCTTCCCAGCTGGCCCTTCAGGGCAAGCCTGATTTTGCAAAAGTTTCACTGGATGCCGTCATCCGCACGATGTGGGATACGGCACTTGACATGAACAGTAAATACAAAGAAACTTCCGATGGCGGGCTGGCTGTGCATATTCCGATAAGTTTGAGCGAATGCTGAGAGGGGTTGATGGGATATGGGTTATGGATGATGGTTTATGGGTGAACCTTTCCTGCTTATGTTTTTATGAAAAAAAATACTTCCACAACAAAGGTTTCAATCAGGGTAGCAAATAATAAAGAGCTGGGGATTATTCAATCCCTTGCGGAAAAGATCTGGCCGCTGACTTATGGATCCATATTGGATTCATCACAGTTAGATTATATGCTGAAGCTGCTCTACAACAGGGAATTGCTGGCGAGCCAATTGGAAGAACAGCATCATGTGTTTCTCATTCTTGACTATGAATCGAGGCCTTCCGGATTTGCCTCTTATTCGCCATATGATAAGGGAGAAATATGGAAGCTCCATAAAATTTATATTGACAATGTTCTTCAGGGAAAAGGTCTCGGCAAGCTTCTGATCGAGGCGGTTATTGGGCGGGTAAAAGCGGCCCATGGAAAGATTATGCTCTTAAATGTTAACCGTCATAATAAGGCCAGATTCTTCTACGAAAAGCTGGGCTTCCATGTTATCAGAGAAGAAGATATCGATATTGGAAACGGATATTTTATGAATGATTATGTGATGAGGATTGATTTGGTTGACAAACCCTAACGGCCATAGCAATACGCTTTATCATCCGGGATTTGTCGGATCATTTGAATAAGAGGAATAGTTGAATAGCCAGAAAACTTCCATTGAGATAGATCAACGCGAGGGGAACTTCATTGATTGGCTTCTTAATTATCATTCTTATGAATAACCACACATTCACTACCAGATTAAATATGAATGAAAGAAAAAATCCCATTACAATGAGCAACGATGCCAGGCCTGCATTAACGGGATGATGTATCCAAAGGATTGTGATAGCGAGCAGAAAACACACATTACAAATAAAAGCCGACCGGTTGAACATCCTGAGCAGAGCCATGGTTCAAAAATCCAAATTTCTGCTTAAAATACCATTATTTTGTGGGATTAATCATTTTGAACTGTATGAATTCGCAGCTCATTAAAAAAACGGTTCCGCATATCATTGCAATTATTGTGTTTCTCTTAGTCGCCATGTTGTATAGCAGGCCTGCTTTACAGGGCAAGGTCCTGGAACAATCTGATGTGATCCAATACAATGGAATGGCTCAGCAATCCAAGGAGTACAAAGCAAAATACGGGCATTTTCCATTGTGGATGGAAAGCGCATTCAGCGGAATGCCGGCATATAATATTGCTTTGGAGGGGACCTCCGCCATAACGATCGGTTATTTCTATTATCTGTTCAATCTTGGATTTCCCAAGCCGATTTTTTTCTTTTTTACGGCCTGCGTTTGCTTTTATATTTTAACGCAGGTCTTCAAACTAAATAGTTTTCTCGGCGTACTCGGCTCCATTGCGTATGCCTATTCAACATTTGACCCTATTCTCGTAGCTGTCGGTCATGATTCGGAGATCCAGGCGATAAGCTATATGCCCGCAGTGATTGCGGGTGTGTTGCTCATCCTTCAGGGAAAGTATTTATGGGGAGCAGCACTGACCACGCTGATGTTTGGCATACAGGTTAGCACACAGCACTTGCAGATAATTTATTATACGGGTATCATTACGGGATTTATTATACTAGCCTATCTGATCAGTTCCTGGAAAGAGAAAAAGCTAAAGCAGCATATTATCTCACTCATTATAGTAACGGCATCCCTTTTTGTAGGCTTTATGAATTATGCATTGGTAATGTTGCCCACTAAAGAATATGCATCGGAAACAATGCGGGGCGGTAAATCAGAACTTTCACAGGTTGATAAAAATAATAAAAGCAAGGGCGGTCTCGACAAAGACTATGCATTTATGTGGAGTTATGGTATCAAAGAAACACTCACGCTTTTTGTTCCCGGCATGTCGGGCGGCGGATCGGGAGGTAAAGAATTAACCGGGGACTCCAAGTTTGCGGATAAATTAGAGGAGATGGGTGTTCCGGAAGATAATGCCCTTGGGATGGCGAATTCTAATGCCTATTGGGGAGCCCAGTCGAGAGGAACCAGTGGTCCGGTCTACCTTGGCGCTGTAATCTGTTTCTTATTCTTACTCGGAATCGTATTTGTAAAAAGCTGGCACAAATGGTGGATACTAGCAGTGACGATATTTGCGATCATCCTTTCCTGGGGAAGCAATTTTTCTGCGGTGAATTATTTTCTTTTTGATCACATGCCTTTCTATAATAAGTTCAGGGCGCCGACCATGGCCCTGGTCATTCCCCAGTTTACTTTTCCTTTGCTCGCCGTACTGGGTCTTCAGCAATTGATCTATTCGGGAGATCCAAAAGAGTTGGTCTGGATTAAATTCAAAAAAGTATTGTATGCGACAGCCGGATTGGCGTTGATCACGCTTGCCGCATATGCGTTCAGTGATTACAAAGGCTCGAGGGATATTCCACTCAGGGAAAGTTGGTCCAGTAATCTTTTGCAGAGCATGACGAAAGGCAAACAGCCAACTCCTGAAATGCAACAACAAGCCGGTCAGTTAGCCGCCGGGTTATTGAATGGACTGGAGGATGACAGAAAATCCATTTTTGGTTCAGATATGCTCAGGAGTTTTCTTTTTGTATTGATAAGCCTTGCGTTGGTCTGGCTGTACATAAAGAACCGGATCAAGCCCGTGATCCTCCTCTCCGCTCTCATCGTTTTGAGTTCTTATGACCTGCTTGCGGAGGGGACAAAATATCTGAACGATGAAACCTATTTGGATCCTGACGTGCTCGAGTCAGTATTTGCGCCTACTCCGGCCGATCAAAAAATCAAGGCCGACCCCGAAAAAAATTTCCGTGTGCTCGATGAAAGCAGCGGAGATCCGTTCACGGATTCTCATGCCTCCTATTTCTTTAATTCGGTCGGCGGATATCATCCGGCAAAACTCGCCTTGTACGACGATATCATTCAACGCCAGCTTATCAAGGGCAATAAGCGGGTGTATAATATGCTGAACACAAAATACATTATCCGGAAAGGACCAGACGGCCGGAGTGATATGGCAGTGCTGAATCCGGATGCATACGGTTCCTGCTGGCTGGTATCTGCGATAAAATATGTTAATAGTTCGGATGAAGAAATGGCAGCGCTGGATACCGTGAACATACAGGATACCGCCATCACGCAGAAATCGTTTGCTGCCGATATTCCTTTCACGCCTGTAAAAGATGATTCGGCAAGTATTAGGCTGATTAATAATGAGAATGATAAAATAAGTTATCAGTTCAATGCAAAAACCAATCAGTTTGCTGTGTTCAGTGAAATTTATTATCCCAAGGGATGGGCTGCATATATCGACGGGAAGGAATCGCCTTATTGTAAAGTGGATTACGTACTCCGCGGAATGGCCATTCCCGCAGGTTCACACAGGATTGAATTCCGGTTTGAGCCGCGGTCCTTTATAACCGGAAACCGGATCAGCGTTTGGGCGGCCATAATTACCTATCTGTTGCTGATAGCGGCGATCTTTAGCTCGTTCAGGGGAAAGCAGGAGAAGTTGACGATTCAGATCAACCACTCTAAATGAACGTAGTCTCCATTATCTCCTATCCATTTCTTCCTGCAAAGTCCGGGGGACAAAAACTGATCTCCCTTTTTTATAAATATTTTTCGAAATATCACGAGGTTACATGCGTATCCACAAAAAAAAATGATCCTGGCCTTGCGGAGGGATATGTCTTATTGAACGGTCTTTCTGATAGCAGGTTACGGTATATTAATCCTTTTTATTTTTTTTACTTAAGAAGGATAATCCGGGAAAGAAATGCAAGCCACCTGATTATTGAACATCCTTATTACGGGTGGCTGGGGATTCTACTCAAAAAATTTTGTGGGGTCCGGCTGATCGTCCATTCCCATAATATAGAAGCCAACCGGTGGAAAAGCCTGGGAAAGTGGTGGTGGCGCATATTATGGATTTATGAAAAATACACACACAGGCACGCGGATTATAATTTCTTCATTACTGATTCGGATAAAGCTTTTGCCATCCGCGAATTCGGATTGCGTCCGGATCTATGCCTGATAGTGACTTACGGTATTGAAATTTCCTCCCCTCCACAGCAATCGGAGACCGTCTCCGCAAAGGATTTTCTGCGTCGGCAGTATTCCATCCCTCCATCTGATTCTTTATTATTTTTTAACGGAGCTTTTCGCTATGGTCCTAACCTGGAGGCTTTGGAAAACCTGCTTTTCCGGGTAAATCCCTTGTTGCAGGAAAAGGGTTTTGCATATCGTATACTGATCTGTGGGATCGAAATCCCGGAGAAATATTTCAGCGAATCATTCCCAGGCGTTCGGGTTATTGGTTTTACAAATGATCTGGAAACCTTCCTCAAAGGTTGCGACGCATTCTTAAACCCGGTGATCCTGGGCGGCGGAATTAAAACGAAACTGGTGGAAGCCCTTGGATATAATCTGAATTCGATTTCTACTGAAAGTGGTTCAACGGGTATTGATCAGCGTCTCTGTAATGGAAAATTAGTGGTTTGTGCAGATCATGACTGGAATTTTTTTGCGGAATCCACTATTCGGCAGGCCGGGATGCAAGCCCGGATTCCTCCGGCGTTCTACGATCATTTTTATTGGGAAAATATTGCCCGGAGAGCGGCGGAGTTTATTGAAGTGCCGTGAGCTTTGGAGGACTGGTTGATGGTATATGGTTGATGGAATCTTATTGCGAATCCGCACCAAAAGTCCATCAACCATTAACTATCAACCATCAACAACAAAACAAGATACTGAGAAATGCGTAATTACCATTTATCCACTTCTTCCAAATGATCAGGTGTGGACGCGGAAGGAGCCGGAGAGGGCACAGCTGCAGGTGTCTCATCTTTTACTTCGACGGCTGAAACCTGAATGGCAGGATCAAGGTATGGTTCAGCACTGGCTGTTGTTTCTCCGTTCTCGACCTGCTGATCGTGATTAAACGCATCAAAATCAAAATCGGGCATCAGGTCTGTCTTTACATAGTCCACGGCTTCTGTGAGGGCTTTGATAAACTTATTAAAATCCTCTTTGTAGAGAAAGATCTTATGACGGTCGTACCCGTCTTCGTTGAATTTTTTACGACTTTCCGTAATCGTCAGATAATAATCATTGCTCCGAGTAGCCCGAACATCAAAGAAATAAGTCCTGCGTTTACCAGCCCTGATCCTTTTGCTGTAAACACTTTCCATTCTTTTATCATTATTCTCGTAAGCCACGTTGGTTGTTTTTAGGTAAATAAATTAGAGAAGCACTACAAATATAATATTGTTCCAGAACTGGCAAAAATTTCCCCAATATAAAGCCAGGTACGGGTTTATACGCGAAATAGCGTCAGTCGCGGGTTTGGGCTTCTTCGCCAGTTTGCTGTTGCTGCTCATACAAACGCGCGTAATAGCCGTTCATAGCCATGAGTCCGGCGTGAGTGCCGGTTTCAACTATCCTTCCCTGATCCAGTACGATGATCCGGTCAAATTCAAACAACGTGAATATGCGGTGGGTTATAATAATGGCAGTTTTTTGTTGCAGGTAGGCGTAGAGCCGGCTGATAATTTCTTTCTCCGTCCGCGCATCCACGGCGCTCAGGCAATCGTCAAAGATTACCAGTTCATGATCTTTGGCCAAGGCACGGGCTATAGAGATTCGCTGCTTTTGGCCTCCGCTCAAAGTAACGCCGCGTTCTCCGATCAGGGTATCGAATCCGGAAGAAAACTGGAGGATCTCCTGGTCAACGCTGGCGAATCCGGCTGCTTTCCTCGCAATAGATTCGGTCTTATTTTCGCTACCGAATAAGATATTTCCAGCGACCGTATCGCTGAACAGAAACACATCCTGTGGAACATATCCGATCTGGCTGCGCAGATTACGGATATCCAGCGTTTTAATATCTTTTCCATCCAAGCGCAGCACGCCGTGTGTAGGATCATAAAACCGGAGCAACAACTGCGCAAGGGTTGTTTTTCCGCTGCCGGTTTTTCCGATCACAGCAATTTTTTCTCCCTTACGGATCT
>PLEB01000239.1 GCA_003136915.1 Chitinophagaceae bacterium | reverse complement strand
GGAAAAGAAAAGGCCGTTGCATTAGTTGCCGCATTTCTTGGTGAAGTGCGGTTGATTGACAATATGCTGCTCAATTGATTACTTTTGCAGGCTAAAAATTCAGGGCGAACATGGAAATAGAAATATTGAAATCAAAGGTTCACCGGGTTGTTATCACGGAGGCTAACCTGCACTATGTGGGCAGCCTCACGCTCGATCAGGATCTTATGGATGCGGCCCATTTGATCGTTAATGAAAAAGTGCAGGTGGTGAACGTGAATACCGGTGCAAGGATAGAAACCTATCTGCTTAAAGGAAAGCGCGGTTCAGGGATTTGCTGCCTCAATGGTCCGGCCGCACGAAGCGGTGCCGTGGGTGATATCGTGATCGTGATCTCTTACGCGAGGATGGATTTTGAAGAAGCAAAAAAATTTAAACCCTGGGTTTTATTTCCAAAGAAAGGAAACAAATTATAGCTTCGTTTTCATCTGACAATGAAGGGCTTGCATCTTGACAAATCCCTTTAAAATCGTATCTTACCTGCCTCTATGAAGAAAACGTTTTTGGCGACTCTCCAATATATATTTTTTGCAGCGCTGGCAATACTTTTCGTCTGGCTGAGCATTCGGGGGCTCGATCATGAAAAATGGGAACAACTGAAAAAAGCCATGGACAGGGCCCATTACTGGCTGTTGGTCCCGGTTTTTAGTTTGCTGCTGGTCAGCCACTGGATACGGTCCCTTCGCTGGCGCCAACTGATGGAACCTATGGGGTACCACCCATCCAGGCTGAATACTTTTTTTGCGGTCATGATCGGATACTTCGTAAACCTCGGCGCTCCACGCCTTGGAGAAGTGGTTAAATGCACTGTCCTTGCCCGTTATGAAAAAGTACCAGCTCAGAAATTGGTGGGCACCATTGTTGCCGAAAGGGCGTTTGACGTGATCTGCCTGCTCCTGGTATTCGGACTGGCTTTTGTTTTCCAGTTTGACATCCTCTCCTCGCTCGTTAAGGATTATATCCTGCCAGTTTTCAGGAATAAGAACGGAGAAACTGCTTACCATAAGATCATTATCCTCGTTGCCGCTCTGATCCTTTTATTTATCGTTCTGAAAATTATCTTCAGCCGTTTCGGTCACATTAACCTCGTTCAGAAAATAAAAGATATCCTTATTGGTGTATGGCACGGATTGATCAGCGTGCGTGCACTAAAAAATAAACCCTTGTTTTTCGTTTATACCATAGCCATATGGTTAATGTATTTTTTGAGCACCTGGTGCGGCTTTTTTGCAATTGATGAAACAAGCCGTCTAACCCTCGCGGATGCCCTTACCGTGCTTGCCATGGGCAGTGTCGGCATGATCCTCTCACCAGGCGGCATCGGCGCCTATGCGCTGCTGGTAATGGAAACCGTTGCATTATATCAGATCCCAAAGGAACCATACGGGCAAGCACTCGGCTGGCTGCTCTGGTTCGGACAGTTCCTCAGCTTTGTAATTTTTGGCGTGATCAGCTTCATTTTACTTCCCCGCGTTAATCGCGTTAATAAAAAGCCGGATGAAACACCCGCAGGTTATACAGCATAAGATATTCTCCACGCGTGAAATCGTTTTCCAACGGAACCGATGGAAGCTGCTTAGCAAAACCATTGCGTTTACCAATGGCTGTTTCGATATTCTGCATCCGGGTCATATTGCCTCCCTTTCATCAGCCGCCAAAGAAGCTGACCTACTTATCGTTGGACTTAACTCAGATGCCTCTGCCCGACGCTTAAAAGGCGAGGGCCGCCCCGTCATGGATGAAGAATCACGCGCACTATTACTGGCATCGCTGCTCATCGTAGATGCTGTTGTAATTTTTGAAGAAGATACACCGCTTGAACTGATCGAACTGATAAATCCCGACGTATTGGTAAAGGGTGGTGATTATACAATCGACCAGATCGTCGGTGCGAAAGAAGTGCAGGCACATGGAGGACGCGTGGTGATCAATCCTATGCTGGATGGTTTTTCTTCAACCGGCCTCATTGGAAAGATCAGGCGCTTGTAAAATTTTCTTGTTGAATCTTTCTTCCGGTCCTTCCCGACCAACTCCATCTCCCATAAATATATCAGGCAACAGACCGGCCGGCAGTCAGTCAGTTTAGGCTCCTTGTGCAATAAATTTCCGGAATAGAAGATTGAATTACTGCGCAGCATCAGCGTAAACTCCATTACTTAATCTAATCTAATTTTTCATGAATGATTTACCATTCATCCCAATTACTAAATATTCAACTGACACCCTGTTTATGAAAGCTTTTTTTATTTTAAGCTTCGCAAACCAGCGTTTATGCATTCTGGTAAAATATTGCGATTGTGATGAGTGGTGAAGGCCGAACAGGCAATGTACGAAGCTGTTCTTTATATTGCATTATATAAAAAGCAGGTAGTAGAAACCACCCGCTAAGTCACATGAGAAAATTCCAGGCACCCTGGTAATCTGAACTCTCAAGCACAAATTTAGACAGGAATAAATATTTTTTATTCGCTCATTTACTCAAACCGGAGATCAAAGAAACGAACCTGATAATTTAGAGGTTAAAATCAAGATCTCGTGGATTCTGGTGCAAATCAATTCTGAATCAACATGAAAGCATTGATTTTAGAAACAGTCAAACAGCCGGCGGAAACACTCCGGGAAAAAATTCATTCCATTGATGACAAGATCGAAATTCTGGACACATTGTCTACCACCGGCCAGGCGATACATTATTTCCGACATAATCCGCAACCTGATTTGCTGTTCCTGGAGATAGATCCTGAGAACAGTATTAATTTCAATCTATTCGTCAGCGCGGAAGTGGGCTGCCCCGTGGTTTTTATCCTGGATGCAGGGCTGGATTATTCAGATGCCCAACTGCACAACTGCATTGATATATTAATAAAACCACTGGATCCGTACAGCCTCAAAAAATGCCTTGAACATTACAGGGAACTTCAGCACTTCTTTATCAAGAATCACTCCTCCCTGTTTGAACATTTGAACGGGAAAGAGAAATTAAAATCCCGCATACTCATTAAAAAAGGTACCGAATTTCAAACCTTTAAGATCAGTGATGTGGTTTATTTTTTTTCTGATCATAAGCTCGTTTTTCTTGTTGACAAGGAAAACAGAAAATACCTCACCGCCGCCAGGAGTCTTTCGGAATTATTCAGCCAGTTGGACCGGAATACATTTTACAGGGCAAACAGGAAGTTTATTGTGAACGTAGAATTTATCCAGGTTTTCAGTATTGCCCATTCCAGCAGGATCAGGTTAAAACTGATCCTGCCAATGAACGAACCCATATTGATCAGTCAGCAGAATACATCCTTTTTTAAACAATGGATCGGAGAAAAACTATAAAGCAGAGGGGCCGGAGATTGGTCTTCGGGCCTATTGGATGAACACAAAAATTACCGACTATGAAAATATTAATTATTGAAGCCGACCACACGCAGGCCCTATGGCTAAAGCAAACCTTGCTGGATATCGAAACGGGGATCGAATCCATTGAAGTGCATTCTTCCGTAAAATCATGTTTGAAAAGACTGGATGCCGGAATGCCGGATATTATTTTCAGGGATATGGAATCCGATATTCAGCATGCCGATATGTTAAAGGATTTGCAACTCTGTCCCGTCGTGCTGATGGGCCCCGAAAATAATCTGCATCACAAGGCTTTCGGTATGAATTGCTTTGATTATCTGAATAAGCCAATTGATTGCAACAAGCTAATGCATATCCTGGATAAATATAAAACGATCAAAAATCATTTTGTCAATAATATAGATCGCTTTATTGACTTTATGAATGAGCGTAACCGTGTTAAGAAACGATTCCTGGTTAAGGGGAAAACCGATTACTATCCCCTATTATCTGACGATATCGTTTATATAAGAGCGGATAAAAAATTGATCTCCCTGGCAGACAAGAACAATAAAAGGTATGTGGTGGAGGATTACAGTCTGAGTTCGCTTGAGAAGATACTTGATGAATCGCTCTTTTACCGGGCGAACCGGAAATTTATCATCAATGTAAATTATATCAGACGGTTTAAGCCTCTCTCAAAGAGCAGGGTCAGTGTAGAACTTGCGCTTCCCATTAATCCTGAAATACAGATCAGTCGGGAGAATTCAATAGCTTTTAAAAAATGGCTGGGAGACCTTTAAAGCCGATGCCCTGGCATGGAGATCATATGAATGAAAATAACCCTTCCCGCAACCTCAAGCCCAGCCCAGAAGACAGCCAGGGTTATTATGTGCATGACGAATCACTTGGGCCGCTCGACCACCGGATAAAAAATGTGCTTGATTATATACACGCTAATGTAAAAAACAAGCTGTTGTTGAATGATCTTGCGAGGATCGCTTTATTAAGTCCCTGCCATCTTTTGCGTGTATTTAAGAAAGTGGTTGGCGTGACGCCCAAGGCTTATCTTCTCCATCTCCGTGTAGAGAAAACAAGGCAATTGCTGAGGCTTGGGAAGTCCGTATCCGAGATCGTGGCTTTAACAGGATTTACCGATACGAGCCACCTGGCCAGGACTTTCAAAGCGCTGACCGGTATGACACCTAGAGATTTCAATAATCATCCTCGATAAAACCGGTTCTTTCCGTTCCACTGATGATATAGGTGCTGTGCGTAGGATCGTCTGAGAAAGTTGCTTCCATATAAATACTGTCAGTCGGATTTCCAGCCTTGGATCTGCCTGCTTTGGGCAGTACCTTGCCATTTGCAATATTCACAGAATCATTCTGATATTCATTTATGGCATTGGTAGCAGTGAAGGTCAGGTTCTTATAATTCAGGCCGGCCTTGCATTTAAACCCCCAGGAATGCGTGAGGTCATCCACCCAGAGAGAATCCGGATCGTTGGCTGCATCATTGTAAGTAGTCAGAAAAAAAGTTCCCAGACCAAACACATCAACACCACCCTGGGTAAATGTTACCCACCATCCTCCGGCTGCATTTACTGTGGCGGTAGTACCGGGATTATAGGTACTTTTTTTACAGGCGCCGAACAGGATGATAGCTAAGATTCCTGATGCACATAATAATTTTCGCATAAAGCTGACTTTATTGTTTAGTAAAGGTTCTTAGTCCTGTGCCATAATTATTCGCATGGAATATCCAGGAATAAGTTGGTGGTGCCGGTGTAAGTGTATAAGTTTCGCTCGAAGAACTTACCAGTCCTCCGTAATCCGTTGACTCCTGAACAGGTATTGCGATTTGCGTCCCGGTATAATTAACGGCTATAACCTGGAGCCCGGCTCCAACCCCAGCCCCGCCGGGATTTTCCACTGTGTAAACGCCGGAAGCTGTCTTTGTCCAGGTGCTCGTAACGCCCGTAGCCGCCCTCAAATAAGTACCAGAAAAATCGTTGGCAGCTACATCATTTCCTATGACAACCACCGTTCTCCAATCTGTAGCGGAAAATCCCTGGGGATTTGTTGCAGTGTATACCACATTATATACGCCGGGATTTGCTGTGCTCACTGTTACATTGGTCGTATATGAAACCGGCTGACCGTTTAGGGTGGAAATTACTGAATCTGTGTAAGGAGCTCCCTGCTGGAGGATCACAAGTCTTTCTCCCACGATGGACACTGTAGGAAAATAGATGATCTTGGAAATGCCCACCATGCCCGGCGGATAATTGAAATTATCCTTCTTGCACGAAAATAAAATCCAGCATGAAAAGATCAAAAAAATATGGACGCTTAATTTCTTATTCATATTCTTTGCATTGAGTAAATTATTTTCCCCACCAGGTCGGTACAGTTATAGGTACAGCAGCAGGTGCGTTCTTATTGACCGAAGTTTCAGAAATAGGGAACACAAATCTTTTAGGCATCAAACCCGTCGGCAGCACAGAATTCTTAACGACCACCAACTGGCCCGGCACATAAGCGGGATCAGTAGAATATACCGGGCTGGTAGCAGGAAATCCTGTCCTGTTTTTTTCAAAGAATGCTTCTATACCATGGCCGCCAAAAGCGCATGAAGCCCATTTTTGGCGGATAATCTGCGCAATAGGATCGAGCACAACTCCGCCTTCCTTTTCATTCCCCCATTCATACACTCCTCCCGGAGCGATAAAGGTGGTGGCGTCATCTCCGGTTGCTGCAAAAGCAGACATCACGCCCTGCTCATATAAACTTTTTGCATTGAGTCCGCCAAAAAAACGTGTGTCCGCTTCTGCCTGCAGGAAATAAGATTCAGCCGCAGAAAGAAATTCTACCGGATCTGTTGCAGCCGTATGATCTATGTTCCGGTAAACCGGGGCAGCCTGATAATTGGCATTGGTCGCACCGAAATCCCCCTGGTTTATGGAAGTTGGCGATGCGCTCTGATAATAATATATAATCCTCGGGTCTCCGTTGTCGGTAAGCCAGCTTACAAATGTGGTGCTGGCTTTAATATTGGAAGCCGTATTCAGATTGCGTTTATCCTGCTCATACTGCGGGTTATCGAGACCTGGCGCATCCGTAAAGTTGGTAACAGCGGCATCTGTCGTGAGAAATACCGGGTTGCTGGCATATAATGCGGTGATACCTGCAGTAGCCACATCCGAATGCGCATTGATCATGCGCAGATACATTTTCAGTTTAAGTGTGTTGGCAAATGCTATCCAGCTGTTCATATTTCCACCAAAAACCAGGTCCTGCGTACCGGGATCGGTATTGGTTGAAAGTGTGAAATCCTTACCGAGCGCCAGGTTGAGTGAATCCAGCAATTCCTGATATATAGTAAACCCATCGTCAAACTTGGGTTGAAGATTTACCGCTCCCAGCAAGGCTTCTGAATAAGGAATCTGGTCATACAAATCGACGAGTATGGTGGTCGTGTATACCTTCATCACCGTCCCCATCAGGTAAAAATTCCAGTCACCGGCTTCACTCGCTTTTTGCTGCACAAAGGCATAATTTTTCAGCCCGGATTCGAACAGCACGTCCCAGCTTGAAAAAGGACCCGAAACAAATCCGTCATTGGCGTTTAGATTATAGGAATCGACATCCGTATACTGCTCCCCGAGCGAGGCCTGGGTAAAATACTGCGACCACATGCCACCGACAATGGCCAGGTCGCCACCAACCTTAGCGGTTGTAGCCAGCACGGCAGACGGAAAAATCAACGAAGGATTGCCCTGTGCCAGCTGAGGAACGTTTGGGTTATAATTAATGTCCAACGCTTTCTTACAACCTGTTTCCCAAAAAAGAAATGAAATAAGGCAGGCGCACAACAATAATTTATTAATCGGGATACGCATAGTCATTTTTTTAGAAGACAAGTTTTAAGATAATGCCATAACTCTTGGACAAGGGTGCAGTGGCAAATTCACCTAACTCTCCACCCAGATCATTGCCCAGGTTGGTCGCTTCCGGATCAACATATACATTGGCCTTTGGCGTCCACAATAAAAAGTTGCGCGCATATATTCCGAGCGACGCATTGGTGGCGCTGATCTTTGTGCTCCAGGCGTGAGGAAGCGTAAAAGAAAGGTTGACATCGCGCAATTTCAGGAAGGATCGGTCAAAGATCTGGTAGCCATAACCTCCGCCCTGATTATAGGATGGATTGTAATATCCAAAATGAAAATCCGTTTGTCCGCTTCCGCCACCGGGGTTTTGCCCTCCCAGTGCTACGGATCCGGGTCCAACAAAAGTTGTATTTTCAACATAAACGGTTTTACCCGTCCCATCAGTCACGGCATTTACAGAATTTGGAACTATGAATGGCCTGCGGTCGTTATATGTGGTCGCAATACCATTACCGTCGAACAAATCTTCAGATGCAGTCTGACTATACATCACCCCGCCATAGCGGAAGTCCAATGAAAAGCTAAGCGAGAAACTCTTGTACTGAAAGTTATTGGACAAACCCATCGTATAATCATAAAGGCCGCTTCCGAAATAACCATTTTTCAGGCCGAACTGATCCAGTGGCGTTTGATTTATGGAAGGAAATCCTGTCGTCGCATCCACTACAATTTTACCATCCGGTGTTTTTTGCGGAACAGGTGCATAAATGGATGCAACCGATTTTCCAACAACAGCCCGTAATTCCGGTCCGTTTGTAATACCGAATACCACAGGATTCAGGGTTCCTCCCGTAAGGTTGATCACCCTATTATCGTTCTTGGCATATGTATAGATCAGAGACCAGACAAAATCTTTGGTCTCAATAGGCCGCAGGTTCAGCGTGATTTCCACGCCCCGGTTACTAACCACACCGAGATTTTCAGTGAGTGTGGAATAACCGGTAGATGGAGCAATGGTTATAGGGAAAATCTGCCCATCGTCTTTTTTGTCATATACCGTAACATCCAGTCCAATCCGGTCATTAAAGAACCTGATTTCCGAACCGAATTCCAGTTCAGTTGTGAACACCGGTTTGAGCGAGGAGTTGGCAATATTATTACTGATCCTGAATCCGCTGACTCCGTTAAATGGCGTGATCAGGGAACCGAAAGGCAGGTTGATGGTGCCGGTGGCCAGACTGGGATAAGTTAAATAAGGGGCGGGCTCAGAGCCGGTCTCACCATAAGCCGCACGAAATTTCAGGAAGGAAATGATATTTCTCGAATTGAAATTCTGAGATGCCACCCAGGATAGGTTGGCGCCGGGATAGAGAATTGAATTATTATCTATCGGCAGCGTGCTTGACCAATCGTTGCGGATATTGCCCGTCAGATATAGCTGATCCGCATAGGATAGGGTCGCCTGTGCGTAGATACCCATTCTGCGTTGGAGAAAGTA
>PLEB01000434.1:1408-3698 GCA_003136915.1 Chitinophagaceae bacterium | reverse complement strand
TGAAATTCAATATGATGTTGTTTTGCCAGGCTGGCATACCAGAGCCAGAGGTCCTTATTCTTTTTTCCTCCTTTAAAGTCTGTCGCGATCCAGTTTTTTAGCCAGCCCTTGCTGACCGAATTCACTACGTATTGGCTGTCAGAATATATCTGCACTTTCAGGTCACGGTATTTCAAAGCTTCCAGTCCCGCAATAACTGCCATGAGTTCCATCCGGTTATTGGTGGTTTTTTTATACCCGGCGGATATTTCTTTTACATGCCCTTTCCAAAGCAGGATAACGCCATAACCGCCCGGACCTGGGTTGCCTCTGGAGGAACCGTCGGTGTATATGGTTATTGGATCGTGATGCATGGATTGGTTGACGGTTGACGGTTGACGGTTGACGGATTTGCCCTCCGAAGCGCAGCGAAGGAGGGTTGATGGATTTTATTGCCGGGGACGTCCTTTAAAATATTCATACCTGGAATACGCCGGTTTTGAATTCGCTTTGCCGGGGATTGTGATTTGCTGCTTTGATGCCTTCTGAAATAATATGCCTGGTGTCTACCGGATCTATTAGTGCGTCTACCCATAGCCGGGCAGCGGCATAGTATGGGCTTGTTTGCTTTTCATAACGGTCACGAATAGTTGTAAATAGTTTTTTCTCCCCTTCCTGATCAACAGGCATCTCTTTGGATTTCATGGAAGCCACCTGGATCTGCAGCAGGGTCTTTGCCGCCTGTTCGCCACCCATTACAGCAATGCGGGCCGTGGGCCAAGCTACAATGAGGCGCGGATCATAGGCTTTTCCGCACATCGCATAGTTACCGGCGCCGTAAGAGTTTCCAATGATCACCGTAAATTTCGGCACCACCGAATTCGCAACGGCACTCACCATTTTCGCGCCATCCTTAATGATGCCGGAATGCTCACTTCGCGAACCGACCATAAATCCGGTGACGTCCTGCAAAAAAACGAGCGGAATTTTTTTCTGGTTGCAGTTCATGATAAAGCGCGCGGCTTTGTCGGCACTGTCGTTATATATCACACCACCGAGCTGCACTTCCCCTTTTTTTGTTTTCACAACGATGCGCTGGTTGGCTACAATGCCTACGGCCCAGCCTTCGATTCGCGCATAGCCACAGATGATAGTCTTTCCGTAATCTTCCTTGAACTGCTGAATGCCCGGAGCATCCACGATCCGGCTGATGACCTCAAGCATATCATAAGGCTTCGTTGGATCCATGGGGATCAGTCCGTAAATATCATGGATATCTTTTGCGGGCGCTGCAGGACTGATTCGGTCAAATCCGGCTGACTGTATCTGGTGACCCAGGGTGGCTATAATTCTTTTTACCTGATCGAGGCATTCCTGTTCTGTTTTAAATTTATAATCGGCTATGCCGGAAATAGCGGTGTGCGTGACGGCACCACCAAGGGTTTCCGCATCCGTGGTTTCTCCGATGGCGGCCTTAACAAGGTAGGGACCTGCCAGAAAAATGGAACCCTGGCCTTCGACCATCAGGGTTTCATCACTCATGATAGGCAGGTAAGCGCCTCCGGCAACACAGGGACCCATAACCGCAGAAATCTGGGTAATACCCATGGCGCTCATCCGGGCATTGTTATAAAAGATGCGTCCGAAATGTTCTTTGTCCGGAAATATTTCATCCTGCATTGGCAGATATACACCGGCGCTGTCAACGATATAAACTACCGGCAGATGATTTTCCATGGCGATCTCCTGCATGCGGAGATTTTTTTTTCCTGTGATGGGAAACCATGCGCCCGCTTTTACCGTCTGATCATTGGCGAGGATCACACATTGCCGGCCACTGATGTACCCGATGCCTGCAACAGTACCAGCAGCGGGACAACCCCCGTGTTCTTCATACATCTCATATCCTGCAAATGCGGCGATTTCTGTGAATGAAGAATTATCATCCGTGAGATATGCAATGCGTTCCCTCGCAGTGAGCTTATTTTTTTCATGCTGTTTGTCAATCGATTTTATCCCGCCGCCCAGCACGATCTTTTGAAATCTGTTGCGGAGCTGGCTGAGTGATTGCTTGAGGCTGTCTTCATTCTTGTTAAAATCAAGATCCATGGCTACTGTATATGCTGCAATAATAATGTATTTTTAAGGGTATGCAATGGAAACGGTTTGCTCCCTGGTTGCTCCCGGTTATACCCGCAGTAGGCATTAAAATATTTTCTTTTTTTCCGGATGCGGTTGAAAAATATTATTCTTCAGGCCTTTATCCTTTCGTCGTGCGCCTTTTGCGGATCACTTTCGGCTGGATCCCATT
>PLEB01000434.1:0-1256 GCA_003136915.1 Chitinophagaceae bacterium | reverse complement strand
CATCTCATGCTTCGAGGTCAGATCTGAAGAAAAGAATATTCCGCGAATCAACGGACGCTTACCGCATTTATGCGGCAAATGATGATGCGTTTTATTATCGCACGCCTTCCGTAAAGCCTACACTTTTCGGTTATCTCGGCGACTACCTCGGTTTTAGCGGCTATTATAATCCATTTACAGGAGAGGCCCAGGTAAATACTACGGTGCCGGTTTTTGTTCAGCCTTTTACAACCTGCCATGAGATCGGCCATCAGCTGGGATACGCGAAAGAGGAAGAAGCCAACTTTGCGGGATATCTCGCCGCAAAATCATCTCCGGATCCGGCCTTCCGGTACTCCGCTTACCTGGATCTGTATCTCTATGCGGGAACGGAGTTGTACCTGCTCGATTCAACTTCGTATATACCATTCCGTGAGTCACTGAATCCTGGTGTGCGTCAGGATCTGCGGGACCTGAAGGAATTCAATAAAAAATATGAAAACCCCTTCGAACCCATCATCAGGATACTGTACGGGGATTACCTGAAGGCGAACCGGCAGCCACAGGGCATGAACTCATATGACGAAGTGGTTGGGCTGGCGATTGCCTACTATAAAAAATTCGGCCCGGAAGCTTTCTAAAATTTATTCTTCCACATCATACTTTCAACCGGCTTATTTGCCCGGCCCCCGTATTTTGCATCTTTCTTTTGATTGTATTTTACTTCAATCTCGCCCAGAACAGGGAAGTAGATAAGTTGGCCGATGGGCATTCCATGATAAATGCGAACCGGTTGCTTGACGGAAATCTCCAGGGTCCAGTTTCCGCAAAAACCTACGTCCCCTTTTCCGGCTGTAGCGTGAATGTCAATGCCCAACCTGCCCGTTGACGATTTTCCCTCAAGGAATGGCACATGTTCATGCGTCTCCGTATATTCTGCCGTCACACCCAGGTAGAAAATATGCGGGTACAGCACAAAGCCTTCATCGGGAATTTCGAAGACTTCGATCTCGTTGTGTTTTTTGGCGTCCAGTATATGTTCGCGATAGGTGGCCAGCCATTTGCCGAGATGAACGTCATAGGAGTTGCTGCCCAGAAAGGCCCGGTCGTAGGGCTCAACTTTAATGGTTCCCTTTTCGATTTCTTCAAGGATAGTTTTGTCAGATAAAATCATTGAGTTTCACTGTTTATTTGTTTATTTGTCCAGGTCTTCGTCCGCAAGGGAATGCAGGCGAATTTCGCGATAACCGCATTTGGGATGCCCTTATTTTATCAAC
>PLEB01000122.1 GCA_003136915.1 Chitinophagaceae bacterium | reverse complement strand
CCT
Organism: Chitinophagaceae bacterium; assembly: GCA_003136915.1. Lineage (GTDB taxonomy): Bacteria > Bacteroidota > Bacteroidia > Chitinophagales > Chitinophagaceae > Puia. The sequence continues at coordinate 7,020 of PLEB01000122.1, read as the reverse complement.
GCAAAGCAACAAAATCCTGAATTGCCGGAGTCAGCGGCACCGGATTGTCATAAACCATCTGCAAAATGTTCATCTGAACAACGACTTCCCATTGTGCCGGGATTTGAATTTTCGCGAGTATAAATAAAATGAAAAAGCTATTGCGTGGACTGATCCTGTATAGAACGTTTAATTCATGGTCCGAAGATTCCTTCAGGCCGGCTAAAGGGGATACGTCTTCCGGAAAGTATTGAGCCTCATCATTACCCTGAGAAAAATTTTTATTTCCGGAATTAAGTGCATGGTAGATCGGGTTGTTCAATATTCGTTCCATCTAGAACCAAAATTAGTATTTCCAGGAAATTGTAATCAACCCNNGAAGTGAAAAAATTGAAGAAAAACGCCCTGTTGATGAAGGTATGAGGTCTCAAAATGAACCTGAATGACGTTTTAAGGATTGGAGAACAAGTGATATTGGCCTTCCATTATAAAAAACCAACCATATTCAGCCTTAAATTAACCTCCTGTATAACCTTTATTTAGCCCGGAAGTGTGCACCTCCGTTCTCTTCGAATAAAATTTTTTAGAAAGCTTCTTGTATGCTTTCTTTATTTCCTTTGGATTGGCATGGAAGGAAATGCCAAGGAACCGCAAATAATTGGCTAGTGACATTTAGGTGTCTTTGGATTAAGGTAATTAGGAAACGACCCTATAAAATACTTATTATTTCCTTTTAAAAATATTTTTGCTGCTGTCGTGGTTACAACTACAAAATACTGAAAATAACCTGGCAGCGTGGATGGCAACCTGCCGATAAGATCCACATTCGGCAGGGTATAAATATGTATAAATATTTCCAAATATCGGATTAACGGTACGCATTTTGACAGAGGAGATCTGCTATTCCCACAGTTGAAAAATCCGGGATATTGTTTCCACTTCAGTTTAGATAAATGATAATGAGACACTTGATCCGCGTGGAACACTTCCTTCGCGTGGAACACTTCCTTCGCGGCAAGGCATTTTCTCTCCTCATTGCGGTCTTATTCAGTGTCCCTTGCTACGCTCAAAATACATCCGGTGATCCGGTTGTTCCGGTAGTCTTTCACATTATCAGCGAGAATCCCTGCGCCATTACGGACCTGCAGGTAATTGCTGCTGTAGAAGATCTCAACGAAGCATTTGCGCATTCCGGACCTTATGCTGCCGGCGCACCCGGGGTCAATACCGGAATTCGTTTTTGCCTCGCGAAAATTGATCCGGATGGCGGTAATTCGACCGGCATTACCAGAACCCAATCGGTTTTGGGTGACTTCGACAGCGATATTGAAAATGACAGGTTGAAAAATTTAGTATCCTGGAACACCAGGGAATATTGCAATATCTGGCTTGTGGACGGAGTTGAAAATGAATACCTGACTAATTTTTCCTGTGGAAACTGGTCAAGACGGCACGATATCGGTAATGGAACCTTTGATGCCAGCGGAGATTACCGGGACGGAATTGTCACTAAAGAATTCGGAGCTATACTGGCTTCCTACATGGGTTCATACCTTGGCCTTAAATACACGTTTGTATGGAAAAGCTGTGTCAATACAAATTGCAATATCGATGGAGACGGCATTTGCGATACACCACCCGCCTCAACTCCTGGTTCATCCTGCACCTCGGTTCAAAATTCCTGCATCAGCGATACCCTTAGCGGGTTTACCCGCGATATGCCGGACCTGACTTCAAATTTCATGAGTTTAAGCGGCCCCTGTGTCAATTCCTTCACAGCCGGACAGGCAGCTAAAATGCGCAGTAACCTGAACACGGTCAGAAACGCTTTGTTGTCCGCCAATAAATGTAATCCTCCATGCGCCGAAAATATAGTTGCCTATTTTACCCGGGATAACTGGTCCCCAAAAACAGGCGACCAAATTAACTTTACCAGCACCTCCACCGGCGGTGCAAACTATCAATGGAGCGTAAATGGAGTCGTAGTCGGCACCAATAGTCCCACCTATTCCATGATCTTTACTTCTCCGGGTAAAACCAAGGTTTCATTAAAAGTTTACAATGCAAATCCCGATTGTTATGCCCGTTATTCAGATTACATTATAGTGAACTGTGGTGTGATGGCCAGGTTTACCCCGAATGTCCGCCAGATTGCATCGAAAGAATCCGTAATACTGGATAGTATTTTATTCAGCAATAGATCGGTAGGTGGCATATCTTTTCAATGGTGGATGAGCAACGACAAAGGAATGACCCCTCAGGTAGTAAGCACAGCATTCAATTTAAATTATACTTTTATTTCGCCGGGATCTTATTCCGTTTGGCTGATCGCGACAAATGGCTCTTGCAGTGATACAACAGAAAAATTTAATTTCCCAGTATATGACCCTACTATTGACGGCACGATTGCGATAAATAGTGTTGAATGTTATCAGCAGACCAAANNCCCATTTCATTTTATGATGCAGACCCGCGAAAAGGAAATGCCAATAGATTATCATCAGTTTTTCTTACACCAAATCCGATTGCAGGCATATGCTGTAATTCGTTTAGTACCGTTATTGATGTCAACAAATCCGGCCTTAATCAGTTATACGTTGTTTTTAACGATGATGGCAGCAGTAGCCCGTTTAACCTGCCTGACACGAAATTTCAGGAATTGAGTTATACGAATAATTTTAACTCCCAAAGTAATTTTCAATTCCATGTTGCCGCGCTTCCAGACAGCGCCACGCTGCAACCCGGTGACACTTTGCAATTGATTGCCAGCGCGGGACCTGGCGTTGTCTCTTCCTATGTATGGAGTACTCCCCAGGATTTAAGTTGCACCGCATGTGACAGTGCGACTTTTATTGCTGAGTACAAGGTCTACAGCATTACTAAAAAAATTGTTGCAACCAGTTCTGATGCCTGCGTTGACAGTGCATTTACGGTTCTACATATACCGCCGGCAGACGACTACCAGATTAGTCTGGATAGTCTTGAATGTGCAGGCGAAGACAGTTTGCATGCCGTATTTACCATTTGCAATAATTTTAGAAGGGGCAGTATTCCAAAGGGACTGGAAGTATCTTTTTATGATGCAGATCCAGGCCAGGCAGATGCGAATCTCCTGGGCCCGGTATTTTCGACTCCTGAAGCGAATGCTTCCAGATGCGCTTCATACCAATGTTTTTTTAAACGTACAACCACTAACAAAGTTGTCGCCGACGTAAATGGGAATGGACAGGACAGCACTGGCTTTGAGGAGGCCCGATACGATAATAATAAGGATACCATTGCGGCAATTCCTTTTGTTGTAACACTCGATCCTTCTGATACCAGCATACCCCGTTTGACCAGTATCCGCCTAAATCCTCAAATCAGCGGAGGGCAAGCCAGTATTTTTAAATGGGAACCGATCCAATACCTGTCCTGTTCGGATTGTCCAAGTCCGGTTTCTACTCCCGCTTCGAACATAGAATACCAGTTGTCGATTCAGAATGATTATGGATGCACCGCTACAGGTACTGCCAATATAAAAATATTTGCGGGAGGAAGTGTAAGTATTCCCAACGGATTTACACCGAACAACGACGGTCGCAATGACGTATTCTTTGTACTCGGCGGCAGGGACGTTAAAGTACTAAAGGATTTTTCAATATTCAACCGGTGGGGCCAGAAAGTATTCCAGGTTACCAATGCAGAAGCCAATGATCCCAAATTTGGCTGGAACGGGCTGTTGAACGGAAAACCAGCCGATCCGGCAACCTATGTATATTTTGTAGATGTAGAATTTACCGATGGCACGACGCAGCTGTTTAAAGGCACGGTTATCCTCATTAGGTGACCGGTTTGGTGAGCGTCCCGCATCACAACGAAGATGCTATTTTAAATTGTAATTTGACAATGGCTTACTTTTGTAAGATTCCAAAAATAATAGGCCCCGCATGAAAAAGACATTATCTGCACTTGTATTCGTTTCGTCCTTATATCTTAACAGCGTTGCCCAACAATTAAATATTCCATCTCCTTCTCCTCCTCAAAACGTGACGCAGGAGTTCGGCCTCTCCTCTATCGAGCTTTCCTATTCAAGACCAGGCGTGAAAAGCAGGAAAGTTTTTGGGGACTTGGTGCCGTATGGAAAAGTGTGGAGGACAGGCGCGAACCAAGCCACCACACTCACTTTCGGGGATTCGGTAATTATCGGCGGTACGCAAATACCTCCGGGCAAATATGGATTACTGACCATTCCCGGATCCGATGAATGGACCATCATCATTACAAAACAATTGGATGTAACCAATCCCTCGGCGTATAAAGCCGACCAGGATATCGTACGGGTGCAGGTCAGACGGCAGGAATTTCCCTTCCCGGTCGAGACTTTCAGCATTTTGTTCAGCGATATCACGCCCACCAGCTGCGACCTCGCAATAATTTGGGATAAAACACTTGTTGCACTGCCCATCAAAACAGACATAGATTCCAGAATCATGGCACAGATCAATACGGCCATGGCCAAAGACAGCTTCCCATATTACACAGCAGCTATTTATTACCTGGATAATAAAAAAGATCTCTACAAAGCACTGGAATGGTTTAATAAGGCAGTTGAGCAGAATCCGAAAGCATATTATATATTTTATCAGAAGGCCCGCTGCCAGGCGAAGTTGGGTAAGAATCAGGATGCGATAGCAACTGCTCAACAATCAATACAGCTTGCCAAAGAAGCGAAAAATGAAGATTATGTTGCGTTGAATGAAAAGCTAATCGCTGTTCTAAGATAAATAGCCGGCAGTTATTTGCAATCGCCAAACCATTAAGCAACTGCATATGACATATGAAGAACTGGTAAAGAATCACGCTGGCCAAATGATCGAAAAACTGGTCACTGAAGTTATCAGTAATGAAGAGGTGGAGATTCGATTTGAATTCGAGGGCAATGACCAATGGTCCGTCATCAGCATGCAGATCTATGAGGAGGACAAAGAAATATCCTTAAGATTACACGCCAACGACAGGTATGACCTGCATTTTGGTTACTATGATGATGAAGACGAATTTTTTGAAATCACCCAACCACTTACCTCCGAGGAAAATAATATCATCCCGAAAAGACTCCAAAAATTAATGGGAAAAGTGTTGGCCGATGAACAAGGTATGCGCTTACCTGGTAAGCTTCTTTCAAAAGGAGGATAGCATTGGTTTAAGCACTTTCCATACATTCTCTGCCACTATCTTATGACCTTCTGCGTTAGGGTGAATACCGTCCTGCTGATTCAGTCCCGGCACGCCGCCCACTCCTTCGAGCAGGAATGGAATAAGATATATTTTATTCCTGACCGCCAGTTGCTGAAAAACGGCTCTGAATTCGGATGTATATTTTTCCCCCATACTGGGTGGGATCTGCATGCCGGCCAATATGATTTTGGAGGAAGGATATTTTCGCCTCAGCTTATCGATAATGGACTGAAGATTCTTTGTCGTTTCCGACATGGGAATTCCTCTTAATCCATCATTTCCTCCCAACTCCAAAACAAAAATATATACAGGTTGACGCAAGACCCAGTCAATGCGACTATTTCCTCCCGCAGAAGTTTCGCCGCTCAATCCCGCATTAATCACCTGATAAGGAAGTTTAAGTGAATTTATTTTTGTCTGTATCAATGAAGGAAAAGCTTCCGAAGGATCTACACCGTATCCTGCTGTAAGGCTATTGCCAAAAAAAACTATATTTTCTCTTGCCTTATACGTTCCGGGCGCTTGCTGCTTTCTTATCTGGGATTGACCGGACAACCACATCATAAAGAATGATCCAATTATAACAATAGCTTTACACATTAGTCCGTAAATTATGCCGGTTTAAAATGAAATTTTAAAAAGGGTAAATTACCAAAATAGTTTCTTTACTGTGGATACCATTCTTAACATCCGGAACTTAAGCAAAACTTATTCCGGCGCCGGCCGTACACTAACGGTTCTGTACAATATCAATTTATTAGTTGAAGCCGGATCAACCGTTGCAATAGTCGGACCCTCAGGGAGTGGAAAAACTACGCTGCTGGGTTTAAGTGCCGGACTCGACCGTTCAACCACGGGTACAATCGAACTAAATAATATTTCACTGGACAAACTCAGTGAGGATGAACGTGCAAAAGTCCGGAATCTTTATGTAGGTTTTATTTTTCAAAACTTTCAGCTGCTTCCCACTTTAACTGCACTCGAAAATGTCATGGTGCCGTTAGAGCTTCGAGCCGAAAAAAACATAAAGAACCGTTCCAGGGATCTGCTGGATAAAGTTGGTCTGAGCGACAGGCTCCATCATTATCCTGCCCAACTCTCGGGAGGTGAGCAGCAACGGGTTTCATTAGCCCGCGCTTTCTCCAATAATCCAAAAATTTTATTTGCCGATGAACCTACGGGAAATCTCGATTCCGAAACAAGTGAAAAAGTAATCAAATTGTTATTTGATCTGAATGCGGAAGCCGGTACAACCCTGGTCATTGTAACCCATAATACGGAACTGGCATCAGGAACCCGCCGTATCGTACGTCTTAAAGGAGGAAGTATTATTGCTGATGAAAGAAAGTGATAGCCGTTCAAAGATTAGCTGGCTTTTCAAGATGGCCTGGCGTGACAGTCGCCGGAACCGTCCGCGTTTGCTATTGTTTTTATCTTCTATTATTCTGGGCATAGGAGCGTTGGTCGCTACATTTTCCTTTGGTTATAATCTTCAGCATGACATTAATGATCAGGCAAGGACCCTGGTTGGGGCCGATCTCGTCATTGAGGATAACCGGCAACCGGGACCGCAAATGCAGCGTTTGTTGGATTCCCTCGGCAATCAGCGCTCACAGGAGCGCACGTTTGCGTCCATGATCTACTTTGTCAAGAACCAGGGTACGCGTTTGGTGCAGGTCCGAGCTCTGGAAGGCAATTATCCTTATTATGGCAGCCTGGAAACCACTCCTGTTCAGGCAGGTCTTTCATTCAGGTCAGGACGAATGGCCCTCGTAGACAAAATCCTGATGCTACAATATGGAGCGAGTGTGGGTGATTCTA
>PLEB01000057.1 GCA_003136915.1 Chitinophagaceae bacterium | reverse complement strand
CGGGACTTACAAGCGTGCCGATAAATTCAAACGGATTGAGTGATGATCTCTCCCTGGCCATGATGCGTTCTATATAATTATTTACCCTTTCCTGCATATACGTATACCCGTCACCGTGATTCTCGATCATGGTTTGCATAATGCCCAACACGATCGCATCCTGACCATATTTCCACTCGATGGCTCCGAGGAACCCCGGCATATATTTGAATTTAGCCTTTTCACTTAAAAAACGTGTTATCTCAAGATCGGTGTTAATGGAAATATCTATTTTACGGTACATTCTCAACAGAAAACGATGATCATAGGTAATGGTTGTATTTGATTCATCTGAGGTATGAATACGCGTTCTGATCTCATCCTTTCCCTTCCAGTGTTCTTTCAGATGCTGATTCCCATAGAAATCCATTTTCCCAAACTCAAGCGGAATGGAATGATTACCTGCCATATAGTTCATGAGATCATGCTGAAGGGACGGCGCAAAAAAGGCGTCGCAGAGAAATCCTTTTACTTTATTGCATTCCATGCTGGCAATAAGCGCATTTGGATTCGTGTCCCGGAACTTTTCCGCTTCCATGACAGGAATAAAACTCAGTGGCAATTGATAAGTTTCGGGTAGCCCGCTTTGATAAACGACATCGAAAATCATCCAGTGGACTGGATTTTCACTGAACCTGACCGTCTGATGCTTACTGATGGTTAAAGAGTACAGGATTTTATGAAGGCCATTAAACCATTTTGTTTTAGAAAGATAATCAGGAAGGATCACCGTTTCAAGTTGTTCGATATTCGGTTGCAGGCCGATCGCATCCCAATCCGACAATTCAAAATAGGGCATATCCGAGTCTGCATGAATTTCGTCCTTCTTTTTTTCAATAGAAAACCAATGAAAAGCATAGGGGGCCAGGGTGAAGAAATAGCAACCGTCTTCTTTTACTTTAGGAAATTTATTCCGGCTAACTACTTCGATCAGCGAATATCCTTTGTAATCGGAAAGGTTTATTTCTGCCGGCTGTGAGAATTTGGAAAGGTTCACGATAACGAGCAGGCTTTGTTCTTCGTATATGCGCATGAAGGCAAGAACTTTAGGATTTTCCAATTCCAGAAAACTCAAATTGCCGCGACCGAATGCCTTATATCTCTTCCTCATGTGGATAATCCGTTTCATGAACCAGAGCAGGGATGAGGTATTTAATCTTTGCGTTTCGGCATTGACTGATTCGTAATGATATTCGGGATCCAGAATAAGCGGCAGGTATAACTGCTGGGGATTGGCGGAAGAGAAACCCGCATTGCGGTCGCGCGACCATTGCATTGGTGTCCTTACGCCATCACGGTCACCCAGATAATAGTTGTCGCCCATGCCGATTTCATCTCCGTAATAAATAACTGGTGTTCCGGGCAGGGAGAAAAGCAGGCAGCACAAAAGTTCTATTTTGTGGCGGTTATTATTTAACAGGGGTGCGAGCCGGTGGCGTATCCCGAGGTTGATCCTGGCCTTTGGATCTTTTGCATAAACCTTATACATGTAATCCCGCTCCTCATCCGTTACCATTTCCAGCGTAAGCTCATCGTGATTTCGCAGAAAGATTGCCCACTGACAAATTTCCGGTATAGAGGGTGTCTGATCATAAATATCGGTTATGGGATAACGGTCCTCCATCTGCAATGCCATAAACATCCGGGGCATTAAAGGGAAATGAAAATTCATATGGCATTCTTCGCCCTTACCAAAATAAGCAGCAGCGTCCTCCGGCCACATATTCGCTTCAGCAAGAAGGACGGTTCCCGGGAAATGGCCATCAACATAGCTTCTCAGTTTTTTCAGGAACACATGCGTTTCAGGCAGGTTCTCACCGTTGGTGCCTTCTTTTTCAAACAGGTAAGGAACTGCGTCCAGCCGGAATCCATCCACGCCCATGCGGCACCAGTAATCAATGATCCGCAGAATTTCCTCCTGCACCAGGGGGTTATCAAAATTCAAATCTGGTTGATGATGAAAAAACCTGTGCCAGTAATATTGTTCAGCCACGGCGTCCCAACTCCAGTTGGAAGGTTCAAAATCCTGAAAGATGATGCGCACGTCCTTGTATTTCGTGGGGTCGTCTGACCACACATAAAAATTCCGGTCAGGAGAGCCCTTGGATGCTCTTCGGGCCTTTTGAAACCAGGGATGCTGATCGGAAGTATGATTGATGACCAGCTCTGTAATTATTTTTATGTTCCGGCCATGTGCTTCATCAAGAAATAGTTTGAACTGTTCAATATTTCCGTATGCAGGGTGAATATGGTAATAATCGGAAATATCATAGCCGTCATCTTTCAACGGACTGGGATAAAAAGGAAGCAGCCATATGGCGGTTACACCCAGGTCCTGGAGATAGTCGAGCGTTGTCAGCAGTCCTTCAAAATCACCGATCCCATCACCGTTGCCGTCGCGGAAGGCTTTTATATGGAGCTCATAAATGATGGCATCTTTATACCAGTGCAGCTTATCGTTCAGGGGCGGACCAACATGCATTTCCCGGAGTTTGAATGAAAGTATGAAATTTGTATGCCAGGCTTATCAGGATCCTTTAAAGACCGGCTTTCTTTTTTCAAGGAATGCTGCTGTTCCCTCTTTCATATCTTCCGTACCAAAGCATTCACCAAAAAAAGTTGTTTCCATCTGGTATCCTTTTTCATTTCCAACAGCAGCATTGGCTGAAGCGATGCAACGCGCAATTGCCAGCGGTCCCTTACCGATGATCTGCTGAAGAATGACCTTTGTTTTTTCCATCAGGTCCGCAGGTGTTGTAACGTAGTTAACCAGACCGTATTGAAGAGCCAGACTTGCATTAATGAGGTTTCCTGTCATCAGTGCTTCCAGTGCACGGCCCTTGCCAATCAATTGGGTTAGGCGTTGCGTTCCTCCGTACCCGGGAATCAGTCCGAGGTTTACCTCAGGCTGACCGAATTGCGCCGTATCGCTGCAAAGTCTGAAATGGCAAGCCATAGCGAGTTCGCATCCGCCCCCCAGGGCGAAACCATTCACAGCAGCCAGAATGGGCTTTGAAGCGTTTTCGATTTTGAAAAATACATCGAGTCCTGCTTTTGCCATCTCCTTTCCTTGTTCTTTGCTCAATCCGGTGAAACCGCTGATATCCGCTCCGGCGACAAACGATTTGCTGCCTGAACCAGTGATGATAGCGGCGCGGATGGCCGGATTTTGATATACTTCTTCAATGGCTTCACCCAATTCCGCGATAACTGTTTTGTTTAGCGCATTTAATTTTTCCGGCCTGTTAATGGTAATGGTAAAAATATTTTCCGCAAGCGCTGTCAATAAAGTCTGATACATAGCCCAGGTTTCGATGGTTTTTAACTTCGTTTATTTTCCCCGACCCATTGCCGGATATACGCTGCGATATCTGTGGTTGTGGCTCCGGGTGCAAACAGCTTTCCTACACCCATTGCCTGAAGTGTTTTCATATCTTCTTCAGGAATAATTCCACCTCCCGTAAGAAGCACATCAGTCATCTTTTTTTCTTTCATGAGGCCGATGAGTTTTGGAAAAACGGTCATGTGTGCGCCGCTGAGTATACTGATACCAATAGCGTCAACGTCTTCCTGCAGGGCTGCGTTCACGACCATTTCGGGTGTCTGGCGAAGGCCGGTATAAATGACCTCCATGCCCGCATCGCGCAGTGAACTGGCAATTACTTTTGCGCCGCGGTCATGGCCATCAAGCCCAACTTTGGCAACGAGTACGCGGATCGGGGGATTGGTCATAGGGCAAAATTAGGTTGTTATGAGTTATGAGTTATGGGTTATGGGTTATGGGTGAATGTGACCACAACAAGTTCCAAATACTTTTAAAAATAATAGATTCTTAGCATCTGTCTAGGGTTTGCACCGGAAGTTCATCAC
>PLEB01000226.1 GCA_003136915.1 Chitinophagaceae bacterium | reverse complement strand
GTTGGCTGTCCCTTCCTGAATTTCCTTTGCTTTTAGTTGCTTTTCTTCGCCTTTAGTAGCCTTTTCTTCGCTCCTAATCTGTTACTAATTCCTGTTTTTGGATATTCGCATATTTGGCGGCGAGATTATGGGTCACAATGATATAATATGATACGAAATGATACCGTATGATACGATAGTTAACAACGATTATATGGTAACTTAAGTGTAAATATGTATAGGGTAAACTGGAACTAAAAAAGCAGTGTTTTGCAACAATCTGCCATCAGTCCTGTCTTTTTAAGAAGTATTTACATTTAGCTGAAATGAACAAGGATAACCGGCTTCTTTATGTTCTGGTGCTGATCCGTGTCCTGCTGCCCTATATTTTACAAAGTTCCGTCTTCGAGCCGCAACGAGATGAAATGCTCTATCTGGCAGAAGGGAATCACCTGGCTTTTGGGTTTATGGAAGTTCCGCCAATGCTTTCACTTTTCGGGTGGCTCACTCAACATCTGGGCAACAGTATGTTCTGGATAAAGTTCTGGCCCTCTCTTTTTGGGGCAGCAACTATGTTTGTATGCGGAAAGATAGTACAATCCATTGGAGGCAAAAGCTTTGCGATTTTCATTTTATTTCTTTCATTCATCACGAGTGCCTATCTGCGGGTATTCTTTTTATTTCAACCTAACCCACTTGAAATATTTTTCTGTACGATGATCGCCTATGGGCTGATACGATTCATTCAGACGGTAAACAATAAATGGTTATATGTTTTTGGCGTTAGCGTGGGTTTGGGCATGCTGAGCAAATATTCCGTTGCCTATTTCACCTCCGGCGCTTTACTCGGATTACTTCTGACAAATCAGAGAAGAATTTTCAGCAATAAACATTTTTGGTTTGCCGCAGTCATCGCACTACTGATTTTTTTACCGACAATCATTTGGGAAATACTTCATCACTTTCCCATTGTCCACCATATGCGGGAACTGCGGGAGAGGCAACTTCAGTTCATAAGGCCCGCTGATTTTTTGATTGACCAATTTATTATGAATCTCGCGGCAACTGGAGTTTGGTTTACTGGTCTATGGTTTTTATTTGTTAATAAAGCATCTAAAAATTATCGGTTCATTGCCATCACTTATGTGTTAGTAATTTTAATTCTTCTCATCTTTCACGGGAAAAATTATTATACTTTGGGGCTATACCCGGTTTTATTTGCTTTTGGCGCATACCGAATAGAACAAATTACAGTCCTGCGTTTTCGGTGGGCCCGGATGATTATTCCTTTTTGTATGATCACCATCGGAATTTGGTTGCTGCCAATCCAGTTTCCCATTTTCCGTCCCGAAAAATTAGTTTCCTTATATCAGAAAATGCATGCGGAGAAATCCGGTGCACTCCGGTGGGAAGATCAGCATAACCATTCTCTCCCGCAGGATTTTGCGGATATGCTTGGCTGGGAAGAAATGGCACAGAAAATGGGGAAAACTTATCAGACCTTATCGCCGGAAGAGAAAAAACATACGATCCTGTTTTGCGACAACTATGGACAGGCCGGTGCCCTGAATTTTTATGCAAAAAAGTATAACCTGCCCGAAGCCTATAGTGAAAATGGGAGCTTCCTATACTGGATGCCGGATTCGCTGCATTTCGAAAATTGGATTTATCTCTCCCAAGACCCCGATGAAATGAAAGACCCATGGCTAAACCATTTCTCAAGTGTTATATTATGCGATAGCATTACGAATATATATGCACGTGAACACCGCGATAAAATCATTTTGCTGAAAGGTGCGAAGCCCGGTTTAAACGAGGAGTTTAGACAGGAGGTCCGAGAGAAAAAAGCCCGATTATAGAGTCTCCTAGTCCGATACTAATNNGATACGGTATGATACCTTATGATGCATAATGAAACAATATGATACGATGATTTGAACCTATTTATAAGGGTAATCATGTATGCGGGTTCTTGTGAAAGAGTTGAGGGAACTCGATATATTTATAATAAAATATAGGTATTGGATGGCAACATTAGAAGAGGATATTTATAAACAATCTGTCTGGCTAGTAAAGGCCTTTAGTTCTGATAATATTACTCTTGACTATTCGATTGAAAGCCTTAAAGAGATTGATCTTTTTTTTGAACAAAATTCAGCAGTCCCAGGTATAGCCAAACAAAATGGAAAACTGTCGCAAAATCTAGGTCCAGTTTTATTTTCTATTGGCGCGTATGTTGGGGACACTATTATAAAAGCTCTTCCAGGTTCAATTTGGATAACGGATGATAAAGATCCTGAAGGAGAGATTACTGCTCGGATTAAACTTCCAACTGGTACTATTATTTGGCCAATGCAAAGAGTGATTAACAGGTTTAAGAATGGCGATGAGGATAGCATATACCCTTATGGTTTTCTGGTTGTAAATGAGATATCGAAAGAAGATTATTGGGATAAGGCCAAAGACATACAGAAAAACTTCAAATAATGATTGAAAAGAAGCCTTGGTGGAAATTTTGGTAGTAGATTGATGTTTCAGTTAAACCACATGAATTGACCTTTCAAACGAGCAGGTTAAATATCAGGTGTCTATCCTCGAATGATATTGATAATATTCATATCCTGCATTCATTACCCGAAACCGATAGATTTAACACGCTTGGAATCCCTGAAAGCATTCAAATCACAGAGAAACTTGTTTCCGAATGGTTGACAGCACAGGATTCTCTTCCCAGGACATCTTATATCCATTGTATTGACCTTAATGATTCGAATCAATTTATAGGCCTTATTGCTTTGAATTTAAAGGAATCGAAATTCCGGAGCGCTGAGATATGGTTTAAACTCAATTCTTCCTATTGGGAAAAAGGATATGCAACGG
>PLEB01000230.1 GCA_003136915.1 Chitinophagaceae bacterium | reverse complement strand
TGTGAAAATGTGAGGCAAATGTGATAATGTGGAAATGTGAAAATGTGAAAATTCTCTGGTGAAGGAGCCCGTTCTTTTCGGAAAATGGAATATTGAAAAACTTTAAACAAATTCAGATTGCGCATCTTAATTTACACATTTCTGCATTATCACATTTACATATTTACACATTTTCACATTTTCACATTTGTCTTCCTCGTTCTTGCCGCAGCTTGCCTTATTTTTTTACTTGTCATTAGCCCCGCTAAAACTTCACCGGTTGTCGGCCTTAATGGAAAAATACTAACGAACAGCGTATCCACAATTGAGAAGCCAATTATCGGAGGTATCCCTCAGGGTATGATCATACGGGGAGAAAATATTGGGAATCCGGTTCTTTTGTATGTGCATGGTGGCCCGGGCGGTCCTGCGTACCCTTTATGCGGGAATGACCTTAAGAAACTCGAAAAACTATTTACCATCTGCTATTGGGAGCAACGCGGTTCCGGCTTGTCTTATTCAAAAAATATTTCTGTCGCCAGCATGAATCTGAATCAACTGGTTGAAGATGCAGCAGATTGCACCCGCTATCTGATAAAAAAATTCGATAAACAAAAGATTTTCATTCTTGGACATTCATGGGGCTCACTACTTGGTGCATTTACAATTCAGAAATATCCTGAATTATTTTATGCATTTTTAGGAGTGGGACAGATTGGGGATACTTATTTGTCAGAACTGGAATCCTACGAATTTGTTGTGAATGAAGCCAGGATTCGGAACAATAAATGGGCCCTCAAAAAGCTTGGGAAATTAAAGGTTCCAGGAAGAGAGGCTGGCGGACGGGACTGGTACGATTATTTTATTAAACAGAGAAAATATGTATTTAAATATGGGGGTGCCAGATACGGAGAGAAAAGGACCTACATTGAAGCGATTATGGCAGTTTTTTTCTGCAGGGAATATACCATTCAAGATAAATTAAATTATCCGGCGGGTTTACGGTTTTCACAAATTTGCCTGGATAGCTACATGCTAAATGACGATCCTGATAAACTGGTCATTGAGCAGAAGATTCCTGTTTATATTTTTCAGGGATTGCACGATCACCAGACGAGCTACACCGTAGCGAAATCTTATTTCGATAAATTGAAGGCACCGATAAAGAAATTTTATACATTCCCGTATTCAGCCCCTTCTCCTCATATAGAAGAATATGATGCCTTTGAAAAGATTGTTAAGGAAGATATTCTAAGCAAAGGATAGGCCCCATTAAAGGGGTTCTTCAAATTTGCACATTTACACATTTGCACATTTTCACATTTGCTCCACTCTCCCTCAAATCAGACTCTCCGCCGGGTCCCAGAATTTTTCTTTGAAGTTCACGACGGTGTCGTTTTTGACTAAGACACCTTCTTTTTTTAGAAGCTGTTCCATTTTTTCGGGAGGCTTAAAATGTATTTTTCCGGATAACAGGCCGACGCGGTTAACGACCCGGTGTGCGGGAACAGTAGGTTTTACCTTATCCGAACCGTTCATGGCCCAGCCCACCATTCTCGCGGAGAGCTTTGTTCCAAGGCAGGCAGCAATTGCACCGTAACTGGTCACGCGACCCGGCGGGATCTGGCGGGCAACTTCATAAACGAGTTCAAAGAAGGATTGATCCCGTTTTCCCGAGGGTCGTAAGCCCTTGAGTTTTGGTTGCGATGCAGGTTTTTTTATGGGCACATGATTTTTTTTAATCCTGGATACTAAGTTTATGGCGGCTATTTGGTTTCTCTGTCTCCTTGAGTAGCTCCTGAAGCTTCGCATCATGTAATGGCAACGGTGATTCCGGTAATGAAAATTTCAAATAAAAAACCTTCCTGCTTCCGGCAATATCCAATCCTTCGTAATGTGTTTTTATACTCAGCTCCCTGGATATTTCAGCTTCTGCATAGATATCTTCGGAGTAAGCATGAACAGGAAGTTGATATAATTCAATGATCAGTTTGGTAAAATGAAAAAGAACCGGAGAGTCGGTCTTCAGATGAATCAGGCCTTGTGGTTTTAGAATTTTTTGATACAGGCGAAGAAACCTCGGGTGGGTTAATCTTTTTTTTGCCTTGGACGTGCGAAGCTGGGGATCAGGGAAAGTGATCCAGATCTCGGCAACTTCTCCCGGTAAGAAGTATTCATCTATTTTGTCAATCTGTATTCGGAGGAATGCGGCATTATGCTGATTATTTTTAAGGCATGAGAGCGCGCCGGTATAGAGTCGATTTCCTTTCAGATCCACGCCTACAAAATTTCTTTCAGTATATAGCGCTGAAAGAGCTACGGTGTATTCCCCTTTACCGCAGGCCAGTTCGAGGCTTATCGGGTTTTCGTTCTTAAAAAAATCCTTCCATTTTCCAGAGATTCCCTCCGGGTATTGCAAAACGTTTGTAAAGGATTTGATTGCCTCGAACCGCTGAAGTTTTTTTTGAGCCATGACCAGGCAAAAATAATGCTTGCAGGGATTGGGAAAAAGTTTTGGATCAGTTGAGCGTTCCTTAAGAGTGAACGGAATTGAACGAATGCTTGGTAATCAGATTAGGAGCCAGGTTTTTATGCAACATGCTTTCAATGACGACCATGGCTGCCATTAGCCCGGAAAGGTTCTGGGACAGGGAGGTTAAACAGCCAGTCCTGTCCATAATGTTATGAAAACTATAATTTCCCAGCATGCCGGAGATTTCCCAGATTTTATAAATGATGCCGATGCACAAGGTCGCAGTGATCAGCATAGTATATGAAATCGCCTTGGAAATCCGCAATTTAACAGAGCACAGGGCGTAAAAGCATAATGCCAGGAGAAAGCTCATGCCAAAATGGGCAGAAAAGTGGAGTAATTTGTCATGATCCGACAGCGAATCCGGAAATACGAATCCAAAGCAGATAACACCCAAACCCAGCAATACCAGCGTAATTTTTTCGGCAACGCTATATTTATTCAATTCATTAAGATTTTTCACATCAGATATTTGCCTTAAATAGTCGAAATCCGTGCCAGAAAACAGGCTGGTGCTTAAAGGAATGCTAAGAACCCAGACTGGTAAAATTCTGCGGCTCTTTAATTTTAACTTTTGTCTTAACTATTCTCCTCCCGATAGTTACTTGGCTCCTCATTCTGAGCGTAGGCTGTTCACCGGGTTTGCCATGGCTGCTTTGATTGCCTGGAAACTCACCGTGATCATTGCAATGAGGATAGCTGCCAATCCAGCCGATACAAATACCAGCCAATGGATATTTATTCTATACGCAAAATCCTGCAACCACCGATGCATGGCCCACCATGCCGAAGGAAATGCTATGATAGCGGCGATAACAACCAATTTTAGAAAATCGACGGACAATAGAGAGGTGATGCTTAATATTGAAGCCCCCAGCACTTTTCTGATGCCGATTTCTTTGGTTCGCTGTACCGTACTGAAAGCGGCCAATGCAAACAAACCCAGGCAGGCCAATAAGATCGCCGTGGTTGAAAAAAAACCGAATAATTGACTTGTACGAGCTTCCACTTTATATAAAGCATTGTAATCATCATCCAGAAAATGATATTCAAAAGGACGATAAGCCACCCGTTCTTTCCAGACCGTTTGCAGATAATTCAAAGTGCCGGTAACATCTTTTCCCGAAATTTTTACAAACAACTGACTTGTATATTGTGTGTCAAGAAAGATAAGTAACGGCCCGATAGGCTGGTGTAATGAAGAAAAATGAAAATCCTTAACGACTGCTTTTATATTTCCCGGAAAACCTTTTTCAATTGTTCTGCCAATTGCTTCCTGTGGTTTCCATCCTATTGCCTTTACTGCCGATTCATTTAATATGAACGTATACCTGTAATGCTTATAATTATCTGTGGTATCCATCAGGTGCATGTCGGCCATGCTGAAATCCGTTCCTGCGATGATCTGCATACCCAATGTCTTTACAAAATCCAGGTCGGCAGGAATACAATTGATTGAAAGGTTTTTTTGTTCGGAGCCTTTATCGATATGTATGCCGTCTCCCCATTGGACGAAAGTCGGATTTTGGTTCGCCCCCGCAACGGCAATGATATTCGGATTAAGGCCGATGGCTTTTTTTATTGCATCATAATCGCGATGCATCTGGTAATCCACAGGTAATACGACAATATGATCTTTATCGAACCCCAATTTTTTATGCTGAATAAAAGAAAGTTGTTGCAGGATAATTATAGTGGAAATGATAAGAAAAACAGAAATCACGAATTGAAATACAATAAGCGATTTTCTCAGTCCGCTGCCGGAAGCAGAAAAGCTAAATCCGGATTTCAAAATGCCAGCCAATTTTGCGTTGGACAACACAAAAGCAGGATAGGAACCAGCCAATAAACTAACGATCACGCCCAGCAGCAGTAATGACAACAAGGGTAGCGGATAAAACAAGACAGATGCAGGTAATGATTTGTCAGCAAGCTGATTGAATAACGGTAAAAGCTCTATGCTGATGCACAGGGCCAACAGCAAAGCAATAAACGTAAGCAGTGCTGATTCACCCAAATGCTGCAGGAAAAGCTGTAATGGTCCGGCGCCTAATACTTTGCGGATACCAATTTCGCCGCTTCTGCCTGCAGATTGTGCGGTTGCGAGGTTGGTGTAATTAACACAGGCGATGAAAAGTATGAGTACTGCAATGGCCCCCAGGATATAGATATAGGTTATATTTCCGTTTGGCTCGAAACCATCCAATGAAGAATAGAGATGTACTTTTTCCAAGGGCTCCAGGTGATACGTGAGATAGTCATTCCCTTCTACATGCGCCTCCTTGCGCACCTGCGTGGTCTTCATATATGATGTAACCTGTTGCTTCAGCAGGGGTATCTGATCTGCGCGGTTTAATAAAAGATATGTGATGTCATTCGCTGTCCACCAGTCCTCCGTTTTAGATTCGTCGAGGCTGGTGAAGGATGCAATAAAATCGAAATGTATTTGTGAGTTTTCGGGTGCATCCTGGGCAATGCCGGTTACTATATAATTATCGCTGTTGGCAATGAGCAATGTTTTGCCGACAGGATCGTCATTGCCAAAATATTTTTTTGCCATACTTTCCGTCATCACCAGTTGATGGGGTGCATTCAGGGCAGTAGAATGGTTTCCCTTAATCAACTTGAAAGAAAAGATGTCGAAGAAAGAGGAATCGGCATACAAAAAATTTTTTTCGTCGAATACTTTATTCCGGTAAGTGATCACTCTGGGAAATTTGAGTGTCCGTGCAAAAGCGGTAACCGAAGGAAAAGTTCGTTTCAGTTGCGGCCCTACCTTGGTGCCGGTTTGAGCAAATTTTCCTATAGTGCCCCCATTACCGTATTCCATGGTAATGCGGACAATCCGATCTGCATTTTTATGGAACCGGTCATAGCTCCATTCGCTCCAGATGTACAAGCTGATCAGTATGCAACTGGTAATACCAACGGTAAGACCAATAATATTGACAATACTGTATAGCTTGTTTTTTTTCAGGATTCGCCATGCGATTTTGAAATAATTTTTAAACATGGTAAGGCTAATCTGATTTTTATGAGCTGAACAAAAGATTCGAAAAAGAGCTTCCAGACTAAATTTTGGAGTACACAGAAAGTGCCAAATTTCTATATAATTAATAATCAAACATTTAGACTTGAATCATGTTTTGGACTGCATTGTTTCTGGACGTATAAGTGTTCGATTTTAAATCAAAGCTGTAGAAGAATAAGTCATTGTGAAGAAGTTATTCTTGCCGAGATATATTGCCTCGAAAGTGTACAGCTTGTGTACTGAAATCGAACAAAGGGTAAAATGCATCTTTCGTAACTGATTGATTAATACTTTCTATGAATCTGGCATTCTGTTGGAAGAATCGATATTTGCCCGAACCATAATCTACTTCTACATTTTCGTCAAGATTTTAGATCAAAACAAATTGGCAACAATGCTCAAAAATTACCTCAAGATCGCTTTTAGAAACCTGGCGCGAAATAAAGGATTTTCCTTCTTAAACATCAGCGGCTTAGCCATCGGCATGGCCAGCGCCATGCTGATTTTGCTTTGGGTGCAGAATGAGGCCAGTTATGATCTGTTTCACGCCAACCGGGGCCGGATCTACCAGGCGTGGGGAAATGATGTGTACGACGGTAAAATTCAATCCGGAACGGCCACCCCGGAGATCATGCAGCCTATTCTGCTAGCGGATGTTCCACAGATAGAGCAGGCTGCCCGGATCAGCTGGGGTGAGACTTACCTTTTTTCCGTGGGCGACAAGAGTTTGAAGGCCTTCGGGAACATGGTAGACCCCTCCTTTTTGAAAATCTTTAGCTTTCCTCTCGTCAAGGGAAATGTCCAAACCGCACTGAGTGACCCCCATTCTCTCCTGCTTACCGAACGAGAGGCCAAGACCATTTTCGGAACGGAAGAACCCATGGGCCGAATCATCAAGGTAGATAATGATGAAAATTTTAAGGTCACCGGTATATTAAAGGACCTTCCTCATAACTCGCAATTCAATTTTGATTATTTGTGGTCCTATGACTACAAGACCATGAAGGGCTATATCGACAAGGACTGGACAGACGTGTCGATTCGAACTTTCGTGATGCTAAAACCGCATGCATCTCTTGAAGGGGCAAACGGGAGAATAAAAAAGGTGGTGATCGATCATTCGGGAGGCAAGTCGAAAACAGAACTTTTTCTCTATCCATTGCGTAAGCTCAGGTTATACTCGAACTTTGAAAACGGGGTGCCCGTCGGTGGCCGGATACAAAGAGTGAGAACGTTTACCATTATCGCAGCGCTGATCCTGCTCATAGCCTGCATCAACTTCATGAACCTGTCCACTGCGCGAAGTGAAAAGCGGGCCCGGGAAGTTGGCATCCGAAAAGTGGTGGGAGCGCAGAAAGCATCCCTGGTGGGGCAGTTCCTGGCCGAAGCCATTTTGATGGCGGTGATTTCGGGAGCATTGGCCGTATTGCTGGTGTGGCTCACTTTACCCGCATTCAACAAATTGCTGGAAAGCCCGCTGTCGATCGACTACGGGAATGGGCAATTCTGGGCCGCCGGGATCGGCTTTATTTTACTGACCGGCCTGCTCGCGGGCAGTTATCCGGCCTTCTTCCTATCCTCCTTCAAACCCATATTTGTGCTGAAAGGGGCCTTCCATAAAGTCAATACCTTCATTACACCGCGAAAAATTCTGGTGATTATCCAATTTACCTTTGCCATTGGTCTGATCATCTGCACTATCATCATTGACCAACAAATCAATTTCGCTCAAACGCGCGCGTCCGGATATCAAAAAAAGAATCTGGGCTATGTGAACATTCAAGGGGATATCTATAAGAACTACCCGCTCATTAAAAATGCGCTCCTTGCTTCAGGCGCTGCCACTGCTGTGAGTATGACCCAGGCTCCCCTCACGCAAAACTGGAGTGCCGGGATGGACATGAACTGGGAAGGCAAGGATCCCAACACCAAAATTCAAATCAACCGATACACCGAAGACGGAGACCTGGTAAAAACGGCCGGTTTGCGCCTGGTGGAGGGCCGGGACATTGATGTAAAAAATTATCCCACAGATTCTACCGCATGTTTGATCAGCGAATCGGCTGTGAAAGCTATGGGTTTTTCTCATCCGATCGGTCAGCTCATATTCGACGATCCGGTCAGCTGGCATGTGGTGGGCGTGATTAAGGATTTTATTTTAGAATCCCCTTTTGAAACCATCAAACCGTTTATGGTAAAAGGCCCGAAATATGGAGGTAGCGTGATTCATATCCGGTTAAACCCTGAAGCGCCGCTGGCTCAAAATCTGGCGAAGGCGGAAAAAATATTTAAACAATACAACGCGGCCTACCCCTTCGAGTTTCATTTTATCGATCAGGAATACGCTGCCAAATTCGCGGATGAGCAACTCACAGGAAAACTGGCATTGCTGTTTGCCGGACTTACGATATTTATTTCTTGTCTGGGACTATTCGGATTGGCCGCTTACATGGCTGAAAACCGCGTCAAAGAGATTGGAATCAGAAAAATACTTGGAGCTTCAGCGCCCAACATTGCGGCCTTGTTATCGAAGGATTTTGTCATCCTTGTGGTTATATCTTTGGTTGTCGCATCNNGCAATTGCAAACCCGATAAAGAGCCTAAGAACCGAATAGGCACAGGAACTGGATAGCCAGGTAGCCTCTCTTGGCCTACCACGCATTGCAGGGTTATTTTAGCTGTAGAGGGAGGATTCGAACCTCCACGGGGCAGTTAGCCTTAGCACAATGTTAGTGGTGGTCAACCCCAGTCGGCCACGCCTTGCAGCGAGACCGGCATTATGCTATGTTTGTCCTGTGATCCCCACCCCCGAGACAAGGGGGCATGTCTGCCAAGTTTCATCACTCCACAGTAAAGTCGCCGATGTAAGACAGCGATAATGCAATATTAAGGTAAATGGCATAATCATTGAAGGAATTTCAATAATTATTTTGAAATATTCGAATATATTCAAATATTTGTTATATTTATTAAATATTATTAAAAACTGACTCTAAAATGGCTTCGAAATTCAACCTGGACAAGCTCGACCTGCAAATCATCCACGAAATGATGGAGAATGCGGAGATCTCTTATGCGGATCTTGGGAAAAAACTTTTTGTTTCAGGGGGTACCATCCATGTGCGGATCAAAAAACTCCAGGAATTCGGAATTGTCAAAGGTACAAGACTGAATGTTAATCTCAAACACCTGGGCTACGATGTAATTGCTTTTATTGGCATCTATCTGGAGAAAAGTTCACTCTATGATTCCGTTGCCAAGGAGTTGCGCAGGATTCCGGATATCGTCCGCCTCAATTACACCACGGGCAATTATAGCATGTTTGCAGAAATCGTTTGTAAGGATATCACCCAGCTTCGTTTTGTTCTCCACGATGAATTGCAAAAAATCAAGGGCATTGAGCGTACAGAAACATTCATATCCCTGGATGAAAGTTTTAATCGCAATGTTCAGGTTTATAAGGAGCCTTAGTACTGGTCATTCTTTCACATTCAGCGCGTCTCTCAACCCGTTTCCCAATAAATTAAAAGCCAGCACGAGCAACATGATTGCAATGCCGGGCACCAGGGCCAGCATCGGATTATGTGTTATAATGAAATTATAGTTTTCCTTGATCATCAATCCCCAGCTGGGCTGCGGCGGTTGAACGCCGATGCCCAGGAAGCTTAGTCCGGCTTCGATCACGATGGCGGATGCGAAGTTGGACGCAGCGATCACCATCACCGGACCCATGATATTAGGAAGGATATGTTTTATAATGATCCTTCCGGTGGAGTAGCCCAGGGCACGGGCTGCTTCCACGTATTCAAGTTGTTTCACCGCAAGTACCTGGCCTCGTACTATGCGCGCTACATTTACCCACATAGTCAGGCCGATTGCGATGAACACCTGCCAGAATCCTTTGCCCAGAAGTAGTGTCAGTGCAAATACCAATAATAAAGTGGGAATGCTCCAGATTATGTTCAGGAACCACATGATGATATTATCCGTGGTTCCCCCAAAATATCCGGCGAGTGCGCCGAGAAGAATGCCTATACTTAGAGAGAGGATCACCGTAATGAGACCAACGGCAAGGCTCACACGCACCCCGATGATCAGTCGGCTGAGAATATCACGCCCATACCGGTCTGTGCCCAGCCAGAATGTTTTCCTTTGAACCTGAAGGTTCCGGTCTCCCGGCGGATGATAAAAGGATTGGCGCTCACTGATACCCTCATCTATGAATTTGTTCACGATCAGGCTGTCGTGCTTTTGTTCATAATCCGTGATGGGCAGATAATCATAACGGTCATCTCTACCCGTAAATAATTCAGCGATCCTGGATTTGGTGTCAACGGGTCGATTCTTTCTGATCAGCAAAAAAGTCTGCTTAAAACCGGGCTTTTGTCCGCCGATTTCCACCGTCATCCGGTTGGCATCAGGGCTATGGTCCGGTGCAAGAACATAAGAAAAAATAGCAACCATCACAGCAACGGCAATAAGTACTATTCCGAAAACCGCTCCCGGGTTTTTTTTTAGTTTCCGCCATGGGGATGATATGGTTGGGTGATGGGTGATGGTTGATG
>PLEB01000205.1 GCA_003136915.1 Chitinophagaceae bacterium | reverse complement strand
CGGGCAGTAACAAAACCGGGAAATCGATTTATGAAAAGGCAGCCCTGAAAATGGTTCCCTGCCAGTGCGAGCTGGGAGGTAAAGATCCCTTATACGTGACAGATGACGTCGAGGACATCAAAGCCACAGCGGCAAGCACGGCCGATGGCGCTTTTTACAATAACGGACAGAGTTGTTGCGCAGTTGAACGGATTTATGTGCACACACGGGTCTATGATCACTATGTTGATGAATTTGTTAAAGAGGTCAGGACCTGGAAAATGGGACCACCAGAGGGGAATGATATTTATATTGGCCCGCTGGCGCGCAAAGAACAACTGAAGGTTTTGGAACAGCAACTGGATGATGCAGTTCAAAAAGGAGCCGTTGTACTCACTGGAGGTAAAAGGCCTCAGCATAAGGGGTATTATTTTGAGCCCACGGTATTGGTGAACGTATCCAATGACATGCGCTTAATGCAGGAAGAATCTTTCGGGCCCATCATCGGTATCATGCGTGTAGATAATGATGAAGAGGCTCTAAAATGGATGCAGGATACGGAATATGGTCTGACGGCTGCTGTGTACAGCAGCAGCATGGAACGCGCAGAAGGGATTTTGGAAAGATTAAATGTCGGCACAGGATATTGGAATTGCTGCGACCGCGTAAGTGCAGCGGTTCCGTGGAGCGGAAGACAGCATTCAGGAATCGGCGCAACGCTATCGCATATAGGATTACGCGCTTTTACGAAAACCAAGTCATTTCATTTAAAAAGGCTTGCATAGCTTCCTGTTTTTGGATGATTTTTATACAGCAATGATATCTGGCAAAAGTTTATTATTCCTTCTGAAACATCCAATGCCAAAATTATTTGGGCTTATTTTTTTGTTTATAGTGAGTGGTTTCTTTGGCTGCAAAAACCGGCCTGAAAATTCAAAATCCGGAGTTCATGCCAGGGGCTTGGTTTATAATAATGAAACGACAGGGAGAATCAATCTGCAACTGCCAGACGGAAGCAGTGTGTTATTGGATACATCATCGGTTATCCGTCTTTCTGCCGGTTTTAACAAAACAAACCGGGAGCTTTCGCTGGAGGGGGCGGCTTTATTCAGGACCGCCATCTCTGGCTTGCTTCCATTTGTCGTTCATACAAAGGCTTTAAGGATGACCGTTATATCTTCTGCGGCAGCCTTTAAGATTGATGGTTTTCCTGGCAGTCCGGGTGAGGAGGTGGACCTCCTCAGCGGCGAGCTTAATGTAATGAAATCCTATCATTCAAAATCGGATAATGAACCGGCAGAATTAAAAGCCGGCGAAATGGTCATGATCAATACGGATATTGAACTAATGGAAAAAGAAAGTTTTGACAGCGCAGCATTGAGAGATTGGATCGGCAAATGAACGCCTTGATAATTTCCTACCTTTAATCACATAAGTGCAAGCCGGGATGGTATCGTCTACATATTATTATGACCATATTGCGGGAAATTACAATGGTCACATGACGGATTCAGACAATAGTGTCCGCAAGGAGGTAATAAAAATATTTAAGGCTAATATCCCCGGGGGTAATATCCTTGATTTTGGAGGCGGGACGGGCCTTGATTTGCCCGGCCTATTATCTGATCAGTACAAGGTCTTTTTTCTGGAACCTTCTACCAATATGAGAGCAATTGCAATAGAATCTGTTTCAGAAAAACCGAGAAAGCCCGTCATTATTGAAGAGCGGGTTAACTTTCAACAATGGTCCGATAATCATCTGCCGTTTACCGAAAAGATGAATGGCGTTTTGGCTAATTTTGCAGTATTGAATTGCATTCCAGATGTGGACAGCTTATTTGAAAAGCTTGCGATCATTTGCGCGCCGCTTTGCTATATACAGGCAACCGTTATTGACGTTCGTCCCCTGAAAATGATTAAAACGCATTCACTGAAAGTAGCTGCAAAAATCCTGTTCAACAGGCAATTGATCACCCGGAACTATTTTAACGGCATTGCCCAGGATACTTATCTCCACACTTTGCAGAAATACAAATCTGCTTCAGGTAAATATTTCAATTTGGTTTCTTATAATTCAATTCATTCTTCAAACTTTGCATTACTGATCCTTTCAAGAAATGAAATCGCTTATAAAAAAACTACTCTTTAGAAGCCTGGCGAACCAGCTTTTTTTTGGAGTAAGTATTAAGAACGGAAAGATTGCGGAAAGTGTTTTCTTGAAAAATGGGCATCAGAGCCTGGATGTGAGTGAACGACATAATATCCTATGCGAGCGTCCTTTTTGTATTGGCGTTTGGGTAAGTGGAAATGATTCCGCTTCATTCGGGAAGATGAGGCTCAAATTAGGTATCCGAAGAGAGGAGAAGCTTGTTGTTTCTTTGGGTCTCAGGCTGATAAAGAAGCTGGAACGGGATAACGGCGCAATCCTTGTTTTTGAAATAATAAAAGCAAGATGCCACCAAATAAATCTTTTACATCAATGGCTATTAATTACTTTTTTCTTTTCTAATAAAAAACACGGCTATAAAGAGACGCTGATCTACGGCGCTTTATATTCATATCCCCGGAGAGTGATCGTCGCGTCGTACAAGAATAACGAATACTATAATATTTTTCCGATGGATTTTCAGGGAGAATACCCGGAAATAGAAACGTACCTGCTTGGTCTAAGGGTGTCCAATATTACAGTAAACAAGATAATTGAATCGAAGCGGGTTGTTGTATCGGGCACAGAGGGCATTGATTCAAAAACCATGTATGCGCTGGGCGCCCATCACAGCAAGGCGCCTCCACAACTGGAAATGTTGCCCTTCAGGGTTGGGGAAAGCGAATTGTTGAAATTCCCTGTTCCTTCGTTTTCCTCCTCATACCAGGAGATTGAAATAACGGATCATTTTAAACTTGGCAGCCACATGATGTTTGTCGGCCGGATCATCAATTCAAAAAAATTAAAAGAGAGTCAAACTTCCCTTTACCATATCCATTTTTTTGAACAGTTAAAATCGGATTATGATGAAGTTTAAGATGCCTATTTCGAGATCTTCAATTTATCTTTAAATACTTTCTCGAATTTTTCTACTTTGGGACGGATAACAAACGTACAGTAGGGCTGGGATCCATGAAGCCTGAAATAATCCTGGTGATAGTTTTCGGCAGGATAAAATTTTGTGAAGGCCGTGATCTCTGTCACGATGGGCTTATCATACGCACCGCTCTGATCCAGTTTCTTTTTGTACTGTTCCGCCTTTTCCTTTTGCCCGGCATCATGATAAAATATAGCGCTTCTGTATTGTGTTCCTTCGTCATTTCCCTGCCGGTTAAGGGAGGTTGGATCATGAGATTCCCAAAAAACTTCCAGGAGTTCATCAAAGCTGATCAGTTTGGGATCATAAATGATCTGCTCACATTCTGCATGGCCTGTAGTGCCGGAACAGACTTGTTCATAAGAAGGATTGCTTACTGTTCCGCCGGAGTAACCGGAAGTCACTTTTAATACACCTTTAAGTTCCTGAAAAATGGCTTCTGTGCACCAGAAACATCCTGTTGCAAAAGTGGCAGTATCCGTCTTGAGTCCGGCCGGAATTTTCTCTTCGGTCATGATGGTCTGTTGTGTTGATGATGAATTGCAGGAAGCAATCGTAAAAATGCTTAATAATATAGTTGATAACATAGTGATTTTCATTCTTTTTCTTTACCAATATACGTAGGGGCGAAGGAAGCGGTTTGCAACATATATGACAATTGAAACCTTTTAAATGTTCGTTAACTTATCTTTGTTTTGAATGATCAGATACTTCCCG
Source organism: Chitinophagaceae bacterium (assembly GCA_003136915.1). Classification (GTDB taxonomy): domain Bacteria; phylum Bacteroidota; class Bacteroidia; order Chitinophagales; family Chitinophagaceae; genus Puia. Next base: position 353 of record PLEB01000205.1, on the reverse strand, counting down.
GAATCAGCGCTGGCTCAACTGGAATTCGATAAAATTCGGGAGCTGCTTGCCACCCACTGCAAATCGGCCCAGGCCAGGGAAAAGGCAATAAACCTTCGTATCCATACCCGTCTGGAAATCATGCAGCGGGAATTGCAGCAATCGGACGAATTCAAAATGTTGCTTCAGCAGGGCCAGTTTTTCCCGAATGAAGATAGTCTGAATTGTTCAGATGAAATCAAACTACTCAGTCTGGAAGGCGCTGTTTTGAGCGGGGAGCAATTTCTATTGATCCGCAAGCTGGCAGACAATCTCCGCCAGATCTTTCATTGGTTTGATAAAGATAAAAGACTTGCTTACCCGGCTCTGGCCGG
>PLEB01000160.1 GCA_003136915.1 Chitinophagaceae bacterium | reverse complement strand
GTCTCCTCCCAACTTCCGTTCGCAACGCCCAGCAGCTGAACAGGATTCCCGGCCGGACTTTGTTGCCAGAAAGAGGGTATGGCTAACCTGAGGCCGGGAAGAATAAGGCTGATTGCCGGTATTGCCATCAGAAAATAGCGGTTGAAGCGGTGGCAAGGTCTATTCCTCAGGAAGATCCAGTAATACCCGAGCAGCAATCCCGAGATCATCAGGGTCTTGAGCAAATAGAGCAGGAGCATCATGGCTTTATGTTTTTGCCTGACTGAATTTGTTGAAGGAGCTGCTCCAGTTCTGCCTCGCTAAGTTTATGGTCGCTGATAAAATGAGAGACCAAACGCGCTGCCGAACCTTCAAAATACCCTTTGACAAGCTGGTTCACTGTTTTCTTCCCATATTCGGTCCGCCCGACCAGGGGCTTGTACAGGTTATTGCGACCATGCACGCTGAACTCTACAAAGCCTTTTTCAACCAGGATCTTTAAAATAGTCGCTATCGTATTGGGGTGCGGTTTCGGCTCCGGAGTAGCTTCAATGATCTCTTTCAGGAAACCTTTTCCCAGTTTCCAGAGCGTGTGCATAACTTGCTCCTCGGCCTTCGTAAGGGATTTGACAGGGTTCATAATGTATATTTTTTAACATCCTTGTTTATAGATTTGGCTCGGCAGATCGGCATATTATATAACTATATTTTTAGTTTATTAACCAAATATATAACTAAATATATAGTTTATCCAAGTTTTTATTTTTTTACCTTGGCAAAGGCTATGAAGTTCCACGAATGGGTGTTACTTTTGTGTTAGAATATCGCGGTGTTCGTTTTTAACCATACCCCTTTTCAACTTTTCCGCGCTTACCATTGTTATATGGTTGATTTGTACCCGACAAAGACATTTGTCACTCTTATTTATTATACATTATGAGGCAACTTAAAATTGCTACGCAGATTACCAACCGCGACTCGCAGGCGGTCGAAAAGTATTTACAGGAAATATCCAAGATCTCTATGATCACTCCGGAAGAGGAGACCATTCTGGCTCAGCGGATTAAGATGGGTGATCAGAAGGCATTGGACAAACTTGCCCAGTCAAACCTCCGTTTTGTGGTTTCCGTAGCAAAACAATACCAGCATCAGGGTCTTTCCCTGAGCGACCTCATCAATGAAGGAAATCTCGGTCTGATTAAAGCTGCCCAGCGTTTTGATGAGACCAAGGGTTTCAAATTTATTTCCTACGCCGTTTGGTGGATCAGGCAGTCCATTCTGCAGGCTTTGGCCGAGCAGGGGCGCTTGGTTCGTCTTCCGCAGAATAAGATTGGCACCTACAATAAGGCCAACAAAGCCTATATGGCTTTCGAACAGGAGCATGAACGCGAGCCAAGCACTGAAGAACTCGCTGAATTGCTCGAAATGAGCGAAACGGAGATCAACAATATATTCCAGAGCAATACGCGACACAGTTCGCTGGATGCACCAGTTCATGAGGCGGAGGATGTTGCCATGGGCGATCTGCTGGAAGGGGGAGATGATACAGATGATGATGTAATGAAAGATTCTCTTCGCGCAGAGATCCGTCGGGTACTGAAATCCCTGAGCCCGCGTGAAGCAGAGATTGTGAATGCTTATTTCGGGTTGGATGGGGAAAACGGAGTCACCATTGAACAGATCGGTCAGAAATATGATCTCACCAAGGAAAGGATCCGCCAGATCAAGGAAAGAGCTATCAAAAGGCTTCAGAAGGCACGCTACAGCAGTGCGCTGAAGGCATATCTTGGATAATCCTTATTCGCAATAATATCAGGCTCCCGGCTTCCGGGAGCTTTTTTATTTTCATTCGGAGTACATTTGCTCAATGGTCCGGCTCAGTATTAATTTGTTCTTAATCCTGCTGATCTTTTCATCCTGCGAGAAAAACATTTCTATAAAACACAAGCCTTCTTCAACAGATCTGGTAGTTGACGCTACGCAATTGAGTATTCTTCAGTAGCAATCAACGTCATTTCCCCGACCTTCGAATTCATCATTTACAATTATTTTTGTCAACTTTACCCAAAGGGTGAGGATTCATTATTATGGAAAATAAAACAACAGAAAGAGTTCATTGTTTAATTATCGGGTCTGGCCCTGCAGGCTACTCAGCTGCTATCTATACCGCGCGGGCCAATCTTAAGCCTCTGCTTTATCAAGGTATTCAGCCAGGTGGCCAGCTGACCATTACTACCGAAGTAGAAAATTATCCCGGCTATCCCAACGGCGTACAGGGCCCTGAGATGATGGTGGAATTTGAAAATCAGGCTGTCCGCATGGGAGCCGATATCCGCTTTGGCCTCGCAACCAAAGTAGATTTTTCCATTCAGCCTTTTAAAGTATGGATTGACGATGAAAAGCTGATTGAAGCGGATAGCGTTATTATTGCAACCGGTGCTTCTGCAAAATGGCTGGGACTCGAAAGCGAGCAAAGACTGAACGGCTATGGAGTAAGCGCTTGCGCCGTATGCGACGGGTTTTTTTTCAAGGGTAGAGAAGTTGCCATAACCGGCGCCGGCGATACTGCCGCAGAAGAAGCATTATATCTTTCCAAGCTTTGTACAACGGTACATATGTTTATCCGGCGGGACGCCATGCGTGCATCCCAGATCATGCAACAGCGCGTCAGGGAAGCACCGAATATTAAATTGTATTGGAATACGCAGGTCGTGGAAGTGGTTGGAGACGCTCATGTGGACGGGGTCAGGGTAAGAAATAACCTAAGCGGAACGGAACAGACCATACCTGTAAAAGCTTTTTTTGTAGCCATCGGTCATGAACCCAACTCAGCTATATTCAAAGGCTGGCTTCACATGGACGAAACCGGTTACATTCAAACAGTTCCCGGAACCTCCCGAACCAATATCGAAGGCATTTTTGCCGCCGGCGATGTGCAGGACCGTGTATACCGCCAGGCTGTAACAGCTGCCGGCAGCGGCTGCATGGCTGCACTTGATGCGGAAAGATACCTGGCACTAAGACCGAAAACAAATTAAATTCAGGTTATGCTAACCATTGACCTTATCGATCTGGTATTCCATGCGCAACATGGTATTTATGAAGAGGAGCGGAAAGTGATGAATACTTTTGAAGTAAACCTTCATGTATCTTTTCCGGAAATGGAATCCGGTTTTGAAACCACAGAAGATACCATCAGCTATGTTAATTTATATGCCATCGTGAAGCAAAAAATTAGTAATCCTGTTTTTCTTTTGGAGAAGATCTGCCAGGATATTATATTAAAAATAAAAAATCAATATCCGGTCGTAACTGAAATCAGGATAACCATTTACAAGCTTCAGGCTCCAATAGAAAATTTTATCGGAAAAGTGGGAGTAACTATGCACCAGGTATTCAAGGATTAAGGTATGATTCGAATGCTTTCTTTTTTACTTTTTTTTGTGCACTCTTCTTTTTTGTTTTCGCAGGACATTAATCAACTCTTAAAAGAAGCCAGGCAGCAGGAAGCTGCGATGCACGAGAATGAGGCTTTTCTCAAATATGCGGAAATCCTCCGGCAGGAACCGATCAATCTGATCTCCTTATGTAAATGCAGTGAGCTTTCCAGCCGAATTGGCGCCCGTCAGCACGGCAAGGATAGAATGGAAGAATATTTTATTGCAGCTAGAAATTACGCTTCGGCAGCGCTTCGCAGCAATCCAAATTCTTCAGAAGCCAATTTTGTCATGGCGCTTGCGCTTGGCCGCCTTTCCCTGATTGCCGGAACAAGGGAGAGGATAGTGCTTGCCAGGGGTATTAAACTATATGCTGAAGCGTCGATCCGCCTGGATCCTTCTAATTTTAAACCATATCATGTGCTGGGAAAATGGAACTATGAGGTTAGTGATCTCAACATGGCGGAAAGATCCATTGCTAAAATCATTTATGGCGGGCTTCCGCCAGCGAGTTTACAACAGTCTATTTATTATTTCGAAAAGAGCCGTTCACTGAACCCGGCATTCCTTCTTAATTACCTTGAGCTGGCACGAGCCTACCACAGGAATGGTGAAAATGATAAGGCTTTGAGCCTGCTGAGGACCCTGTTTACGCTCCCTAATATGATCTATGACGATGCCCGGGTAAAAGCTACTGCCACGGAATTGCTGAGGGAATGGCAATAAACCGCCCGCAGCTCAAATCGGCCCGGTTCAGCCCTGTAAATCAGTCCCGGAATTGTAGTATTATTGCGCTCCGCTATATGCCAATCAGACCTGATTTTGACATACATAATGAAGACCCTGCCGCAGAGGATCCTGTTCAATGCAGACTTCTGGCCGAGGTGGGTGCATCCTCGCTTACCTACGTGCTCCTCAATGTGCGCGGTATGCGGCCGGTAGTTATTAAAGCCTTTCAGTGGAATCCACAGAAAGCAGGCCCTTGCGATGAAGTGGTCCGGGATATCATTGAACAGGATGAGGTGCTTTCTCAGTTCCCGGCCAGTGAAGTATTTCTGGTCTATAATTTCCCTGAAAGCAATCTCGTGCCCGAAAAATATTTCTCGGATGACTGTTCCAGGCCGGTGACCAACCTGATCTATGGCGATTTGAGCAGGGACCTGGTGCTGGATGAAAAGATTCCCTGGTATGAATTTCACAATGTTTACCGCATCCCCGTTAAGCTGCATTACCTCATGCAGGAAAAATTTCCGAATGCGCGCTTCTGGCATTTTTACAGTCTCCAGTTAAAGTGCTATAAAATGTTTACGGCAAAAGAGGAACCGTCTTTTATGAAAATTTTTTTCTACCCTGATCAGATGCAGGTGATGATCTGCAAAAGCGGCCAGCTTCAACTCATCCAGCATTTCCCCTATCAGGATTCGAAAGATGTGCTTTTTAACCTTTTAAACTGCTGTTACCAACTCGGTATGAACCGCGAAGTAGTGATCCTTGAACTTGCCGGAATGATAGAAAAAAGATCTGCGTTATATGAGGCCCTTGAGCAATATTTTCTAAATATACGGTTTGACACCATGGAAGACAGTATCAAGATCACGGATGAGTTAATGCAATACCCAAATCATTTTTTTTCTTCCTTACTGAAAATGACGATATGCGTATAATCGGCGGAGAACTGGGGGGACGGAAAATAACTCCCCCCGCAAGGATGCCGCAAACCCGCCCGACCACCGATATGGCCAAAGAAGGTTTGTTCAATATTCTGCAATCCAACCGGGAAATTGAAGGCATGAAAACCCTGGACCTATTTGGTGGAACCGGATGCATAAGTTTTGAACTGGCTTCCCGCGGAGCTTCTGACCTGACTGTGGTGGAAAAAAATCTCATTATGGCAAGTTTTATCCGGGAAACTGCGGATAAACTGGGATTGGAAAATCTGAAAACTTATCGAGAGGACGTTTTTAGATTTCTGAATCGAACGAGAAGGAAATTTGATTTTATTTTTGCAGGACCACCTTATGCACTGGAAACGATTGATCAGATCCCTGAAATTATTGTTAAGCGGCATTTACTCAGAAAAGATGGTTGGTTCGTACTTGAGCATACGCCCAGGAATCACTACGAAAATTATCCGCTTTTTGCCACGGAAAGGAATTACGGGACTACCTTTTTCTCCATTTTTATCAATAAGAAATAATGCAGGCTTTTTTCGTCAGCGGCATCGGGACGGGTATCGGGAAAACTTTTGTTTCAGCCATTCTCACCGAAGCGTTGAAGGCTGATTACTGGAAGCCCGTGCAGGCAGGATTTGAAAACGGAACCGATAACCTGACTGTTCGCCAGCTCATTGGTAATCCTCAAACGGTCATTCATCCCGAAACCTATCTGCTCAAGCTGCCTGCATCTCCGCATATTGCAGCCCGTGAGGAAAATATAAGGATTGACTGCGGTCTCATCCTGGATCAGTTTAAGCAAATGAAAACAAATCGCCCCTTGATTATTGAGGGAGCAGGAGGATTGCTGGTGCCGCTGAATGATTCGGAGTTGATGATTGACCTGGCTAAAAAACTGGATGCAAAACTAATCCTCGTCAGCCGTAATTATCTTGGGAGTATCAATCATTCCCTGCTCACAGCGGAATCCTGCCGGCACCGGGGACTCGATGTTTCCGGATGGGTTTTTAATGACCAGTTCATGAACTATGAATCAGATATTGTTTCCCTGACCCGTATACCAGCCTTATGCTCGATTCCTTTCATAAGAAATATATCCAGAGAATCTGTCCGTCTTGAGGTACTCCGCGTTGGCGACCGGCTCACTGGCCTGCTTTTGGCATCTCCGGCCTGTGCCCGGGAATAATTTATCTTTGCAGGCCGTTATGATCAATCTGAATTACCCCTTATTAAAACCGGTCAGAATCCTGTTGCTTCCGTTTTCCCTCATTTACGGATTGGTCGTCTGTATAAGGAACTGGATGTTCGATAAAAAAATCATTCAATCCGCTTCCTTTAATCTTCCCCTGATAGGGGTGGGTAACCTGGTAGTAGGGGGAACCGGAAAATCTCCCATGGTGGAACTTCTCCTTGAAAAACTGAAGCCTGATTTCAAAGTAGCTGTTTTGAGCCGGGGATACAAACGGAAAACCCAGGGTTATGCGCTGGCAACAGAAGATACAAATGCGCTGGAAATTGGGGATGAGCCCATGCAGTTCTTCAATAAGTTTCCGGATGTAACGGTTGCGGTAGGGGAGGAAAGGATCGTGGCCATTCCACAGCTGCTTCATGACAGGCCCGATACCGAAGTAATCATTCTGGATGATGCGTTCCAGCACCGGTATGTAAAGGCCGGATTTAATATCCTGCTTACGGATGTGAACAATCTCTTTACGCGTGACTGGTTTCTTCCTACCGGAGACCTGCGCGACCAGAAAAAAAGTTACCTCCGGGCCGATATTATTGTTATTACTAAATGTCCCCCCGATCTTTCCCTCGCGGAAAAGCATCATCTGATCCGGGAAATCGATCCGGCGGATCATCAAAAGATTTTTTTCTCTGCCATTTCCTATGGGGAACCTTATCAGATTATCACAAAAGAAAAATATAAACCGCTGCGCGATACCGAGGCCCTGCTGGTGACCGGGATCGCAAACCCGGATCCTCTGAAAAAGCACCTGGAGGAATTTTTCAAGGAATATGACGAGATGGCTTTCGGTGATCACCATATTTTCACGATCGATGACCTGAAATCTATACTGAAACGGTTTCAGCGGATTGAATCTGACCATAAGATTATTCTGACTACCGAAAAGGATTCCGTCAGGCTGCTCAAATTTGCACAGCAATTGAAGGAACTGCCACTCTTTGTGATACCAATCCGTCCGGTCATCCTATTTCATGAAGAAAAGGAATTTATGCACTTAATCACTACATTCATTCAGGATTTTCCTGATCAAGCTTAATTATCCATGGGTCATAAACACGCAGATAAAAAAAAGAAAAAGTCTTCCGCTCAACTGTATAAAGGAACCCTTGAAGTANNCGTTAAGATTACCAGGGGGGAAGCGGGCAGCGGCCGTGCACAGGGAGAAGTGAAAACGGTCGTGGAGAGGAAACAGACTGATTTTCCGGGCCATATTGAAATGGGAGATGGTTTTGCTTTTTTTATTGCAGAAACTGCGCGCCCTATGCCCGATGTTTATTTACCGCTCCCAAAACTCAAAGGCGCGGAAGATAAGGACCGGGTAATTGTGCGGATTACCGAATGGGGAAAGAATAAAAAACCACTGGGCGAAGTGATTCAGGTATTGGATGAATCAGATGAGAACGACAGGGTGATGAAAGAGATCCTGCTCGAAAATGGTTTTCCAATCGTGTTTCCAGAGGAAGTGTTGCTGGCCTCGTCCACACTACCGGAGCTTATTTCGCAGGAGGAGATAAACAAAAGAAAGGATTTCAGAAGAACACTTACGTTCACCATTGATCCCGTAGATGCCAGGGATTTTGATGATGCGATTTCATTCTCGATACTTAAAAATGGTTTGTATGAAATAGGCGTTCATATTGCTGATGTCAGCCACTTTGTCGAAACGGGATCCGTGCTGGATCAGGAAGCCTATCAACGTGCAACTTCCGTCTACCTGCCGGACCGGGTAAATCCTATGCTGCCGGAAAGAATTTCCAATGAACTTTGTTCGCTGAGACCAAATGAAGATAAACTAACATTTTCTGCGATCTTCTCGATCACTGCCAAAGGAGAGGTTAGGGATTACTG
>PLEB01000401.1 GCA_003136915.1 Chitinophagaceae bacterium | reverse complement strand
CTCCTGCGCTTTTCTGGCCGGATCCTCCGGGTACAAAGACATTTTTCCGGTATCCAATATCGTTAGGTGCCCCCGCAATCAGTGCAGTATCATTTTGGATATTCGCCGCACCTGTAGAGGGGCTACCCTTGATCCAGTCAGCATTCTTATAAAATGGGATCCCCATCAGCGGAGCCTCATTGGAAAATATATTGCTCTCGCCTCCGCTCAATTCAGACATCATGATGCCATAAGAATCATACAGACTCTGATGTTGTAATCCGAGCGTATGACCGATCTCGTGGGTTGCAGCTGCCGCTATAAATAAAGGGTTGTTGGAAAGATGGTCGGTGAAGACCCAGGCCGGCGTTTCATCGCCCCAAACAAAGGAACCAACTGCGGAAACTCCCGAAGCCGGACCGTACCAATCACCATTTGGTGTAATGATGATGCGCGTCCGCTGATAAATCGGCGCATGTGCATACATCTCCGGATCCGTTGTCAGGTTCAGGTTGAACAGGATAAAATGATCGGCGATCTTTTTAAATATCCAGGTAATGGTTGCGGGAGAAAGGCCTGATGGTTCCGCAATGATTTTTCCATTTTCATTCCATAAAGTGCCATCGACGGTAGCGCCGTCAAAATCCAGATAAACTGTTGCAGCCGCAGGTGCATAACTGTTGAGCACCGGCGTCTGGGCGTTAGTAGGGGTTACTGCATTTAACAACAGGAAAATAAGAATATATCGTTTAGTATTTTTCATTCTGCAACAAGGTATCGTTGTTCTGTCCGGATAAAATAATAATGACCGTCCTTTTCAATTAGCAATATGCCATCGGGATTATGCAGCCGGAGCAGATGACCGGTATATTGAATGGAACCGTTCGGTTTTACTGATCGTGACAAGCTCAGCATTGCACCCTGCATATTTTCTGTGCTTATCAAAACGGTGCTTACCGAGGGTCCTTTTTCCGTGCGGTTTTGAATGTTTCCAATGAACTGGAAAGTGGGCGACAATTGAAGTTTGCATGTGCCTGTGGAATAAAATAATTTTTCCAGAGCTTCGGTACTGACTTCTATTTTTACCTGGTATGGAATATTTTGCGGGAAGGGTTTATCCTGTGCGGAAAGTAGCAGGCTATGCAATAGGCCGTAGCAGAAAAAAATGCTTTTCAGGGTATTCATCGGATTGTGATCCCTGCATTTTTCGAAGCAGGGATCCTGCTATAAAAACGCCATAACAGGGGGTAAATTGTCTCTTTATCGGGGATTCCCATTTTTGGAATGGATAATGGATAATGGAGAATGTGGAAATATGGAAATGTGGAAATGAAATACAGGTAGCCTAATTTACACATTTACACATTTCCACATGAGCACATTCCTCTTCTGTATCAAAAACGCACACACCTGTATCAGAAACGAACTGATTCATATATTGAGGATAGCTATTGCGTTGTAAATCATTTGTGTTTTATTCCGGCATATAATTAGATAGTTCTCTAATCTGCTTCTCCTGCCGGGTCATTTTACTGCGAAATAATAAACCATCAGTTATGATTTTACACTATATAAAGATCGCTTTGCGCAATCTTTCAAGGCAAAAAATTCTTGCTTTCATTAATGTATTCGGATTATCTGTTGGCATTGCCTGCTTTAGCCTCTTTCTGTTATATGCCGTGAATGAATTCAGCTACGATCGGTTTCATAAAAACGGTAACGACATATATCGTGTTATTGACTGGTCCGCCGGGGATAAGGATCGTGAACCCGGCGGCGATGCCTCATCATATACACCACTTGGACCTGCGATGAAACAGGATCTTCCCGATATTGAAAACTTCGTGCGCTTCCAGGAAGGCTGGGGAGAACATTTTGTGAAGGTAGATAATAAGGTCAGTCGCTCGTCAGTATCCTTTGCCGATCCGCAATTGCTGAATGTATTTTCATTTAAATTAATTGCAGGAAATGCCGCCTACGCTTTGAAAGATCGTCATAGCCTTATTTTAACACGCGACAAGGCTGTACAATTATTTGGAGGAACAGATATTGTCGGGAAAAGAGTAGATATAAAAATGGATGACCAACAGGATCAATTTGAGGCATTTAAAGTTGGTGGCGTTGTTGAAAATATACCGACTACGTCTACCATACAGTTTGGTATACTTGGGAATTTTGATTATGTGCTTGCTACTGAAGATGGAAAAGCAAGTGCCGGCAACTGGCATATGACCATCGGAATTAACACTTATGTGCAGGTAAGGAAAGGAAGCCATTTGATGAATGAACCGAAGAAGCTGGCTGAGTTCAGGCATAAATATTACGCGGACGATGAAGCATTTATGATTAAATCTGGCAGATGGGATGGTAAAGGCCCTTTTCCGATCAGCTTCAAATTACAGCCCCTTCGCGACATGCACACCAGTGTGAATGTGGATGCCGGAGCTCCGGGCAGCACAACCAACCCAAAAAATCTGTGGATACTCATTAGTATTGCTGCCGGAATATTATTAATTGCATGTATCAATTTCACTACACTGGCGATCGGACGTTCTGCAGGGAGAGCAAAAGAAGTCGGTGTGAGAAAAGTAATCGGAAGCGGGCGAAACAAGCTGATTTACCAGTTCCTCACAGAGTCCATGCTATTAAGTATTTTTTCCGGGGCAGCTGGATTACTTCTCGCAAATACTTTATTGCCCTTTTTTAATCAGCTATGCGGAAGGCAATTGAGTTTTTCATTCAGCCAGTTCCCGCAGTTAATCTGGATGTTGGCGGGATTGATCTTTTTGGTCGGGTTGTTCGCAGGAAGCTATCCTGCCTTAGTGCTGTCTGGATTCAAGCCCGTGGAAGTATTGAAAAGCAAGATTAAATTAGGCGGTTCTAATTTTTTCACAAAATCACTGGTTACTTTTCAATTTGCCCTTTCTATAGCCTTGATCATTTCTACTTTGATTATTTTCAGGCAACTGCATTTTCTCCGCTCTAAAAATCTCGGTCTGACGAAAGAAAATGTCGTTGTCATTAATGCCGGAGGGATTGATACAAAAAGAATATATCCGTTGTTCAGGGAATCATTGCAATCACAAAAGCAAATTATCGGAGTGGCGGGTTCTGAAATTGGTTTGGGCGAAGGCCAGGGGCAAATGGGTGGCGGGTATACTTTTGGTGATAAAGAATTTGGCGCGATAGAATATCCGATTGATCAGTTTTATCTGAAATTAATGGGTATGCGATTGATAGCAGGCCGCAACTTTGACTTGTCAATAGCAAGTGATACCACGAATGCTGTTATCATAAATGAAACGCTGGCAAAAACTGCTTTGGGTATGACGGCAGAAAAAGCAATCGGGCAGCAATTCAAAGGAAGAGGCAATAATTTCAAAACAGTTATCGGTGTCATAAAGGATTTCAATTTTGAAGCCTTGAACCGGGCAGTAAGGGCGCAGTTATTCACCATGCCAGGCAATTTTGCGCCAGCCAAATTCTTTGTTCGAATCCGGCCAGGTGATCCGGCTGCTACACTATCGCTGCTGCAATCAAAATGGAAGAATATTATTTCCGATTTGCCTTTTAAATATAGTTTCCTTGATGAAGACCTCGACCGCTTTTATAAATCGGAGGAAAAATGGAGCGGTATTGTGGGATGGGCCGGCGGCATTTCTATTTTTCTCGCCTGTCTCGGTTTATTTGGTTTAGCCGCACTGGCGGCAGTAAACCGTACCAAGGAAATCGGCATACGAAAAGTGTTGGGCGCTTCTATATCCACCATTGTGCGTTTGTTATCGAAAGATTTTCTAAAGTTAGTGCTGATCGCTTTACTGATCGCATCGCCGGTCGCCTTGTATTTCATGCATAAGTGGCTGCAGGATTATGCATACAGGATTGATATTGGCTGGTGGGTTTTTGCCATTACAGGAATCATTGCTGTATTGATTGCTTTCATCACAATCAGTTTGCAGGCTCTCAAAGCAGCAACTGCGAACCCGGTGAAAAGTTTGAGAAGCGAGTAGGGTGATAATGTGCTAATGTGTTAATGTGAAAGTACCAATGTGCTAACGTGAAAATGAGCTAATGTGGAAATTAGGGTGTATTTCATTTACACATTAGCAAATTATCACATTAGCACATTTCTCTCAGTATTGCCCGGTAGAAAGCAAAACAAGCGTGCAGGCTTCCTGTGTTTGAATGCCATGATCCTGAGCTAGTTTTTGGAATTCTGCGTTTTCTGCACCCGGATTGAATATGATTCTCCGAGGATGCAGGGAAAGGATGTAATTGTAGTAGGATTTCTGATTATTGGGATTCAGATAGAGGGATACGGTATCGACATCCGGGACAGGACTGGTTTCGTTCTGAACTGGAACATCCTCCACCATGACCCTTCTCTTTCCAATGCCAATCACGGGATGACCAAGCGAACGCAATCTTTTTATGGCCAGGTTGCTATACCTTTCGGGGTTATCCGAAGCGCCAAAAACAATTGTTTTTTTGGAAGAAGCTGGCATAGATCATTAACAATAAGATTTAGTAATTGTTCAACAGGTTTATTGCGATCGCAATTCAAACCTGATAGGCTGGACTTTATAAGTTTTTGCCGGTTTCCCAAGTTTAAGACCGGGTTCCCATTTGCCCGAAAGCTTAATGATGCGCAGGGCTTCGCGGTCCAATGAATATTCTACTGATTTTGAAATTACAGGATCGCTCACATTTCCCTGTTCATCCACTGTGAAAGCCGTCCTGACTTCGCCCTGTTTTTCATAATCTGCGGCCCGCTCAGGGTAATGAAGATTCTTTCCTAAATACTGTTGCCATTGTGAACTTCCTCCGGGATATTGAGATTCTTTGTCACCGGCTTCATTATCATCGTTAGCCGAATCATCCTTGCTGTAATCAATGGTTTTGGTCAGGCTATCATGCACATAATCATATTGCAAGGCCTCGCTCAAAGATTCACCGGGTAAAATAAGGTATTTATAAAAGCTTCCTTCTTTTTTGCCGTTCTCATAATGGCCTATGGAATCCAGGCTCCCGGTTTTATAATAATAACAAACCAATCCATTCAATTGTGTGCCATCATGGTCCTTGTATGTTTCCAATTTGATCATAGGCCCCCACATGTGATAATAATTATAAATCCAGTTTCCCTCTTCACTTTCATGAATCCAAATCAGATATTTCGCGGAATCCACTACGGTTTGTTTCCAGTTCGT
>PLEB01000397.1 GCA_003136915.1 Chitinophagaceae bacterium | reverse complement strand
TGATTAAATACCTTATAATCCATTTTATGGCAGATTAATGCTATTGAGGGGGAGTTTGGTTTTCCCTATGGCATGCGACCGGCGATCTTTTGAGAGGGGCAACGACTTATCGCTTATACGATACACTTCCTTTGATGTAGAAATCATAAAATCGAGTGATCTTCTTCCGGCACCTTCAATTAACAGAAAAAGACAAGTAAGTATTTGGGCATAATCAGAACGAATCTCATGTAACACCGCCCACATACCCATCTTNNCATCTGTACAATAAAATAGAAAGCTGTTATTCTTGTGAACAATCCAAATATTAAGAATAAGCCTCCAATAATTTCACCTGTTGCGATAAGATGTGCAGTGGTTTCGGGGAAGGGAAAGCCTAGCTTTGTAAATCGCCCGGCACCTTGATTTACATAAACAAATTTCAAAATGCCTTCCCAAAAAAAGACAGTTCCGGCCATCAGGCGAATGATTAAAATGGTTGATTCACCTGTTACAGGTGGATTTAGAAACCAATTGATAACTCTTTTCATTGTTTTTTTTATTTTAATTATGTAAACTTCCAACCTTCATTACTGCATCTGAAACTATTTACAGCATCCAGAACTTTTACTTGATTAAGTATTGGTTTATCAAGGATTTTAGATGCATTATGTAATAAAGATTTAAAGCTGCATGATGTGGCTACCTTTGTAAAAACATAAATATTGAAAGGCAGAACATTCATATATCATTTTCTCTTCTGGGCAGGAATTTACCTCTTATGGGTAGTTCTTTTTCGCAGTTATTCGGTTAGGCTTACCAAAACAATGACGGTGGAGTTTTGCTATTTAATTTTTATTACAGCTGATTATTATACGGTCAATAATCTCATTGTTCCGCGGTTTTTGTTCAAAAAGAAATATATTCTCTTTGTTTCAGCAATAATAATAGTCATTACACTTTCAGCGTGGCTCAGAGCTTTGGTTGCATTACAAGTGAACCGCTATTATTTTCATATCCCTTCAATCATTGACTTCAACACATTATACTTTAATTCAGCCCTCAATATTTCACTTTGGGTTTTGGCTATTACAATAGGGAAAATGCTGATTGACAGGATACTGACGCAAAGACAATTGGAGTTGTTGGAAAAAGAAAGAGTAAAAAACGAATTAGATTATTTAAAAGCACAAATCAATCCTCATGCACTTTTCAACTCACTAAATACTATTTACGGGCATATTGATAAAAGGAATCAGGTGGCCAGAAACATACTTTTGCAGTTTTCTAAATTGCTGAGGTATCAGCTTTATGATTGTGGGGCCGAGAAAGTAGACCTGGGAATGGAAATAGAGTACATAAAAAATTATATAGCCTTTCAGCGTTTGCGAAAAGATGAGGATTTAATTGTTGACTCTCAAATTGATATTTGTGAAACCGGGCTAAAGATCGCCCCTCTTTTGTTAGTTGTTCCAATTGAAAATGCATTTAAATTTGTGAGCAATTTCTCTGACAAAGAGAACATAATAACTATCAAGATATATACCAAAGCTGGTTTTTTATATTGCTCGTGTATGAATTCAAAGGACTTTCAGCAAGACGGTATTGCAAAAATGTCAAATGGTATTGGCATTGCCAATTTAAAAAGAAGATTAGAACTATTATATTCTGAAAAATATGAGCTGACTACAAATATCAATACTGATTTTTACGAGTCAAATTTAAATATTTGCCTGACATGAAATTAAAGTGTATCGTAATTGATGATGAACCCGTTGCAAGAAAACTTTTGCAGGAATTCATTGAGGAAATAGATTATTTGGAGCTGACGGGCCACGCAGAAAATCCTTTAAAGGCAATGAAATTGCTAAATGACGGCGATATTGATATCATATTTTTAGATATCAACATGCCAAAAATAAATGGTATTGATTTTTTGAAAAGTTCAAAGACCAATGCAAATATTATTATGACTACTGCATATGCTCAGTACGCAGTGGAAGCCTACGGATTGGACGTTTTGGATTATTTAGTAAAGCCTATTGCCTTTGACCGCTTTCTAAAAGCATGTAATAAGGCAAAAGAAATAAGGGAATTAAAAAAAATATCTCAAATCCTACCGCATAAGGCAGATGATCATTTTTTTGTAAAATGCAATAATCAAATCGAAAAAGTATTTTACGATGATTTGTTGTATGCCGAAGCCATGCTGAATTATGTAATGCTTTACACAAATGCAAAAAAAATGATGGTTTACATTACGATCAAGAGCATGGAAGAACAATTGCCTTCTGATATATTCATTAAGGTGCACAAATCTTTTATTGTGAATAAAACGAAAATCAGAAGCATAGAAGGCAACATTTTAGACATCGGGAAGGAGAAGATTACAATCAGTCAGAACCTTCGGGAAAAAGTCATTAACGAAATTGTAAGGGATAAGATAATAAAGCGTTGAGGCCGCTTCATCAGCATTTCACGGTTTTTTTCTTTTTGCCGAGCATTCCCCTTGCCCCTGGACCGGAGTTCATTCATGATTTCTTTTACGGTCATGATGATTTCTTTTCAACCTAAATATAATAGGAAAAATTAAATCAATCCATCGGTCCTCACCACTTCTTCCAATTGATTAACTTCGGGTAATTAACTGTTATATAAATTTAAAAAGCTGTATGACCAGCGAGACAATTGCCCTCATTGCCAATCTTGCACTTGCGCTATCATTTTTAGTCGGCCTGGTCTTTGGGATTGCGCAGGTGCGGGTAGCGGCCCGTGATCGCCGTGAGCGCCTTACCCTGGAAACATTGCGCGAATTTCAAACACGCGAATTTGTAGAACTCATGCATTTTATAACTTATCGGGACATGCCGGCAAGCCTCGATGGATTAAAGACACTTTCTGATAAGGAACGGATTACTCTTACTCAATTTGCACAGGAAATGGAATCGGTCGGCATTCTTGTAGCTGAACGGCTAATAAATATTGACCTCGTAGACAAGACGCTTGGTTCATTTGTCACGCTGGCATGGGGGAAATGCAAAACATTATTTCAGGACATACGTGAGAAGCAGCCGGATCCTTTTCTCGGAGAATACTTCCAATGGCTCGCTGAACGGATCGATGAACGAATGCGAAAGAATCCGCGCAAACCATTCTATGAAACGCATGGGCCGGGAACGGCTCCACGTTAATTAAGAGAAGTCATCTAAAAACCAAAAGCCAGCTCCTGCGAGATTTCTCGCGCTACAAAGTCTGTTTTTTCATATCTTTAGAATGATGCACTTAGAATAATATCAGCTAACCCTTAGGATGAATGAAAGAAACCATGACCTGATTCAGGATAAAAAAGGAAAGGACTAAATAAATTAAAAAAATGATGCCACAATCTCCAACATTCAAGGCCTTTACACTTAAAACCTTGCTTGTTTTTACTTGCATTATCATAGGATTTTCACTGTTTACAAATTGCAATGCTCAGGCTATTGTTGGCAAATGGAAGGGAGTGTCGGTTAAAGATTATTATAATGCGGAATTGGCTAAACAAATAGGAAAAACCACAGAAGAAAAATTTTCGAAAGATGTTGGTAATTCAGAAATAGATTACATCGCGGATCACACTTTTATAATGACTCTTTCTGCGTCCAATAATTCAGAAATCACTGTCATGAAGGGAAGATGGAACGTAGCGGGCGATCAGTTGAACCTAACCCTGGAACCACAATATAATCCCCGAAACATTACAACAACTTCTACTTTCTCAATTCATGGTAATACTATGGTGACGACGGCAATAGTTTCTCCGCCTTCGAGGGTAATCAAAACGGTATCGACAGCCACAAGGTTGTGATGATAACAATCCCATACCGGTTTCGTGTTCTTGTTTTGCTTTGCTCCCTTACTACGCTTACATATATGGACCGTATCTGCATTTCCATTGTAGGCGTTCGCATAAAATCTGCACTTCATCTGGATAATGAACAATTTGGTTGGGTGCTGGCAGCATTTGCACTTGCCTATGCAGTTTTTGAAATCCCTTCCGGAATGTTGGGAGACCGGATCGGGCCGAGGAAAGTATTTATCCGGATCGTTTTATTGTGGTCACTCTTTACTGCGCTTACGGGGCTTGTCAATGGCCTCATTGCCTTGCTTATCATCCGCTTTCTGTTTGGCGCTGGCGAATCGGGCACTTATCCCAATAGCATCCTCGTGGTATCGAGATGGTTTCCAGTGAGCGAAACAGGGAAGGCATTATCATGGGTGGGAATCGGCTCACAGTTGGGTGCTGCCATTGCGCCGCTTATTATTGTACCCATAGCAGCGGCCTATGGATGGAGGATTCCGTTTTTTGTTATTGGCTCCTTTGGTGTTGTATGGGTTTGGATTTGTTACTCATGGTTCCGCGATTTCCCTTCGCAAATGAAATCAATGCCTGAACCGGAAAAGAAAATGATCGAATTGTCATGGCGCCATAAAGATCAGCAACATCTGGTACCATGGAAATTGATTTTTCGCAACAGCACATTATGGCCGCTGATGCTTATGTATTTCTGCTGTCAGTGGGCCAATTATTTTTTTATAGCATGGATGCCGGTTTACCTTCAGGAAGGCCGCGGTTTTTCAGAGACTGCGATGAAGGAGATCACATCGCTTCTTTTCATAGTTGGCGTCGGCGGTTTCCTTGCCGGAGGGGCAACGGGCGACTGGTTTCTAAAGCGGAATGGATTGAAAAAAAGCAGGAGGCTAACCGGAATGCTTGGTCTCGGAGCCTGCGGCTTTCTAATATTGATGGCTGCCATTTCTTCTAACAATACCATCACCTCTTCCTGTTTGATAGGCGCTAATTTTTCGTTCTCGTTTGGTGTGATGGTATCATATGCTGTATGCGCTGATATTGGCAGGAACAATGCAGGCACAGTTACAGGCGCAATGAATTTTTTCGGACAGATGGGCGCGTTTTCTCTTGCCCTTATTTTTGGAAAGATTGTGCAGGTTACGAAACATTTCGATTACCCTCTTTATTTGCTGGCAATCGTACTGTTTACGGGTTGCCTTCTCTGGTTGGCCATTGATCCGGAAAAACCGCTTCCATTAATAGAAGCGAATGCATGAATATAGAGACGAATTGATGTTATTAATGGTTTCAGCCTTTATTTTTGCTCCGACGGCAGAAGACATATCAATATTGGAATACTCTTGATCAAAATGTGCTTGTGAGGCAAACGAATACACTCATTATTGGCGCAAGCATTTCGGGCCTGGCTTCCGCAGCTTCATTGCAAAAACAAAATATTGAATATATCATTATTGAAAAACAAAATCGGGTGGGCGCGCCATGGCGTAATCATTACGACCGCCTGCACCTGCATACTAGCAAAAGATTTTCGAATCTGCCCTATAAGAAGTTTGGAAGAACGATACCCAGATATCCAGAAAGGCAACAGGTGGTCGATTACTTAGACGATTATCAAAAAGAATTTAATATCAATCCGATTTTTAATACGGAAGTCTTATCAGTAAAGAAAGAAGCTGAATATTGGATTACCGAAACAACGAAGGACTCATTCAAATCAAAATACGTGATAATGGCTTCGGGCCCTTATAGTAAACCCAAACGCATCGATTTCAAAGGGATGGAAACATTTCCCGGTAAAATCCTGCACAGCTATGAATACAAAACAGGAAAAGATTTTAAAGGGCAAAAGGTTTTGGTAGTAGGTTTTGGTAACTCGGCCTGCGAAATTGCAATTGATTTATACGAACAGGGGTCAGTACCTTCTATGTCGGTTCGGTCCCCTGTGAACGTGATTCCAAGGGATGTTTTGGGTGTACCAGTTCTTGAACTAAGTATATTATTGAGCCGCCTTCCACCACGCGTAGCCGATGCCATCAGTTCCCCTCTGATCAAATGGTTAATTGGTGATCTTACCAAACTTGGTCTCAAAAAAATGCCTTACGGTCCCCTGGAAGAAATTCGCAGAGACGGGAATATTCCAATATTGGACATTGGCACCATTCAACATATCCGGGAAGGGCACATAAAAATTTATGATGATATTGATCACATCGAAGGCAAATCCATTTATTTCAAGGGCGGTAAAAAAGAAGCTTTTGATGCCATTATTGCCGGCATCGGATATGACCGGGACTGTACTGAAACAGTTAAAGTCGACAAGCGTCGTTTCGAGGATTTACAGGTATGCGCGGGCAGGCAAAAATATTTTGGCAAAGACGGTTTGTATTTCTGCGGTTATTGGATCAGCCCGACAGGCCAAATCCGGGAGATTGCCTCAGACGCGCAGAAAATTGCAAGGCATATTGCAGGGGAAGAAAATCCCTTGCAAAAATAGAATGGATGCCTTTTGATATGCTTTCAGGTTCGCGGCGGGGAAAAATGAATTGTAGACTTTCCCCGATACTTTTTAATTTTAATTACAATAGCTCAATAAAAACAAAAAGATGAAACCTTTAAAATCAATTGCATGCCTTCCTGCATTTCTTTTTTGCCTCAACATTCATTGGGCATTTTCACAATCTTCAAGGTTTAGCTATAATAAATATGGTGATGATAAAGGCGATACGCTCAATTACAGGATGCTTTTCCCGGATTCGGACACCTTGCGAAAATATCCGCTTGTGATTTTTTTACACGGATCGGGTGAGCGTGGCAGTGATAACGAAGCCCAATTAAAATGGGGCGTGATGAATTTTGCAACAGACCAGAATATGATGCTGCATCCTGCCCTGGTTATTGCGCCACAGTGCCCCGAAAAAATGAGCTGGTCTAATTTCTCCCGCGCAAAACTCGTGGGGGAATCACGCTTGCAACCCACACCGACCAAACCGATGGAGCTTTTAATAGGGCTTATTCGCAAATTAATAAAAACGATGCCCGTGGACAGCAACCGGATCTATATCACGGGCCTTTCCATGGGAGGCTTTGGGACCTATGACGCCATCGAACGATATCCGGATCTGTTTGCCGCTGCGGTTCCTGTTTGTGGCGGCGGTGATATTTCGAAAGCTGTCTCGATAATGCATTTGCCAATCTGGATTTTTCTTGGAGCGGAAGATCCTGCTGTTAACCCTGAATATTCTCTGGAGATGCTTCAGTCGTTGAAAAGAGCTGGCGGACATCCGGGATATACTGAATATCCTGAAGTGGGGCATTTTTCATGGCTTGGCGCTTATAGCGATCCATTGATGATGGAATGGCTGTTCAGACAGCACAAATAAATTATCCGGTTGATGTGCCTCACCTTCCGTTTGCGCGGAGCACAGTTATGTCCTTTTTATCCTGGTCTTCATAGGTTTTTTTAACAATATAATGCCACTGCTTGTCCGATACATCCACAAAGAAAATATCGCCTGCCTTATGATTCGCAACAGCATCCTGGAATTCTTTAGGCATCATTTCTATTCCGAAGAACCAACCGGTATCGCCATGCGTGGTGTTGCCATCCATGGTATATTGATCGGAGAGTTGATCAAACGCAGCGCCTGTGGTAGCCTTTTGCAAGATAAGTTTTTTGAGGCTGTCGACCTGTGGCATGGATAGTGTTGATCCGTCCAGGAAGATATAATTCGCCCGGTAGGCAATTACTTCA
>PLEB01000292.1 GCA_003136915.1 Chitinophagaceae bacterium | reverse complement strand
TTGCCTGTTGCATAGGTCCCTTTCCTTCAGAACCTGCCTTTCGCTGCCTTCCCGAAATTTTGAAGGAATTGGAAGCAGGGTCCCTGCTATAATCAAAGAGGAATTTGTGGATAAGTACCAACCTCGCATAATGTATTGATATTCAGGCATTCCATTCTTGATTGATCTGGTGCTTCATGGGGTGGTCAATATGAGGTCAGGAATGATGATTTCAGGATTTCAGCCCTGATTAAGGCCCTGATTCTCAGCAGGAATGGTTCAATGGAAGAATTAGACGGCTGGCCTGAAATCTTCGATTTTCGGCCGTTTTTCGCGCTTTTTTGGACGTTGGAGGTAGATTTACGATTTGAAATAGGAGGTTTAGATACTACTTTTAAGTGTCCTAGACCCATTCAGGTGACCCTATCACCTAGAAAATCCGACTATGAAAACCAATAAAAGGCGTATATCCTTTACGCGAATAATCAGCATCCTATTGCTTTTTGCATCGTGCACCTATTCTGCAAGGGCTCAGCTCAAGATAGATTACGGTAAAAGTTTTGTCAATATCACCAAAGGTTTGAACGGAGGTACTATTGAGCCAGGTGATATCCTGGAGATCAGGGCCACCTTTGTACTTGGAGGAACCGGGGTGAATGACTATGCAGACAGTTGCGCGTTTTTTGATGTGATTCCAACCGGAACCACCTATGTCGCCGGCTCACTTGCCATTCTCACCAATGAAGGGAAAGTATATAAGAACTTTACCGATGCTGCAGGTGATGATGCGGGATGGGTATTCGGGAGTAACGTAACAATTAACCTGGGGTTCAAGAATGCACCCACGGCCACGGCCTTTCGCCGGGGACGCATTAAATATAACGACAAGCCTTCTTTTTACGGAAGCACTTGTATCCTGGTAGCCAGTTACCATGTTCAGGTAACTGCAGCCTATGGAAGCATGATCAGCCTGGGTGGAGGATCTATTTCATATTTGCCTCATCAGGCGTTTGGAGTACTGACCTCCATCGTCTTTCCGAAAGACTCGGTGATGATATTCCAGAACCTCGGCATTTGTACGAACACTTCGGGCACAAACGCCATCCTTTCGGAATTCGGTGGAACCTTTGGCTCAGGTAAAGCAAAAAACAGGGGACCTTCCTCAAAAATTTCAAATAATTACACGTATGATGTCTTTGGCGCAAATACGCCGCAGGATTATTACTATAATATTTCCAACAACACAAGTACAGGCGGCGTTGGATACACTACATTGAACACCTGGCCGATCCCGGATGCGACTATTCCGCCTACAGCCCAGACTCACCGCGTATTCGGGATTTGGGACATTATAGGCGACCATACGGGAGCTGTCAACCCTTTGCTGGGTAATCCGGCTACCGATACAACAACGAGTACCGGCGGCTATATGGCCGTAATCAACTCTTCTTACAAACCAGGTATTACATTTCTGGATACGATAAATAATCTTTGTCCAAATACCTATTACCAATATTATGCGTGGTTCAGAAATATTTGTTCGCGTTGTGCCTGCGACTCCAACGGTAATCCTCCCGGCACAGCAGGATATATCCCAACAGGGTTGGCCGATTCTTCCGGTGTGCACCCAAACCTGACTTTTAATGTGAACGGATTTGACTATTACAGTACCGGAAACATGTTGTATACCGGCCAGTGGATCCGAAAAGGCTTCACTTATTTAACTGGTCCGGCGCAAACCAGCATGGTTATTTTTATTCGTAACAATGCGCCTGGGGGCGGAGGTAATGACTGGGCGCTGGATGATATCGGCGTAGCCACCTGTACGCCCAGTATAACGCTTACCCCAAATAAGCCCGATACCCTTTGCCAGGGATCGGATGACACGGTACGCTTTAAGGTCAGCGCATTCTTTCCGAATTATACAGAATGGAAAATCGAAAAAAGTGTAGATGGCGGTGTCACCTGGGTGTCCCCAGGCCTCGATACCCTTGGAATGGCCCCTACCGGTTCTTCCACTCCGGCATATAATCCGGTAACATCATTATATGAATACCTGGTGACCCGTTATTATCGTTTGAATAATGTGGACGCTATGGTTATTTATCGGCTCACCCTGGCGTCCACAGTGGGTAACCTGAGCAATTCCAATTGTAATTTCATAACCTCCTCACCGAAAATTGTGCGTGCTGTAAACTGTTTGGTTGTTCTTCCTACAGGAATCGTGCTGAGGGGCAGCCTGAATAACGGTTATGCGCAGTTGCAGTGGATAAGCACCCTGGAAACGGGATCCATCCAGTATACCGTTGAGCGAAGTGATGACGGTATACAATTCAGATCTGTTGGAACCGTACCCGGTATTGCACCCAGCGGAGGCGGGGCAAGCTATGAGTTCCAGGATCCGCAGCCGGTGAGCGGACAGGCATTTTACAGGGTCCGTATAAATGATCAGCAATACCAGACTTACAGCAAGGTCGTTCTGCTGAGTACAACCGATATCCCGCTTCAAATAAGCGGACTAATGAATCCTTTCTACAGTTCTGTTTCTTTCAATTTGACCGTTCCGGCAGATCATGATATCATGCTGAACTTTTATGATGCATACGGTAGATTGATCGTAAAACAATCCGAGACTACCTATAAGGGAATGAATCGTATCGATCTTAGTCATTTGGGCAGCCTCCAGAGCGGCATGTACGTGCTGCAGGTGACCTACAATGGGCAAATGATTACGAGACAGTTGATTAAAATGCCAGACTAATTTGGTTGACGGTTGTCAACCAAAAAAAACATCCCGCCAGAGCGGGACTATTAAGCAAGTAGAGATGGTTAGTTTTTTAAAGGCCGGACGAATATAGAAGAAAAT
>PLEB01000217.1 GCA_003136915.1 Chitinophagaceae bacterium | reverse complement strand
TTATATCGAAATGTTTTTTTATTACCGGCAGAACGAACATGGCAGGAGGTAAAGATGAAGACGGTTGCTAAAAATAAAAAACAGATCCGCGATTTCTTCAACAAATATTTTAAATCCAATCGGTGTTGACACATAAATAGTTTGCTAAAATACCAATAAGGATGGGTATGCGGCCACAGCCTGGAGGGTAGTTATTCGTTCCCGGATTCTAAACTCTTTAACAGGGTCTTAATAGGTATATAACAGGTATATAACAGGGATCAACTCCGGTAAATTGAAGGTTATACTCCTGTTTCTAACTCATAATAATCCTTTAATTACAGGGTTAAATATCAACAAATTTTTTACCTTTCTGCCAGCAATCCCTTGACTAATATTATAAACCCGAATTATGGGAAAATTGTTAAATGGCATCAACGGTCCTTTTTCAGGAAAGGTCGGAACGGTGGTCGGTACCACCTGGAGAGGCATTCCGGTAATCCGCAGCAAGCCTACCCCGAGAAAAAGCGGGTTTTCGCCACTGGAACTTCAGCAACAGGCGAAATTCTCACTCATGAATAAATTCCTGCGGCCGCTGAACGCTTTGCTCAATGAGACCTTCAAACCGGTTGCTGTTCAGATGACAGGGTTCAACAAAGCATTCTCTTATAACGTGAAGAATGCGATAACGGGCTTGCATCCGCAACTTGCGGTCGACTATCCCATGGTTCTCCTGGGCCGGGGAGATCTGCCCAATGCTGCCTTGCCGTCAGCTGCATCTTCCCTGGAAGGGAGGCTGGATTTCAAATGGACCGACAATAGCGGAAAAGGAAAGGCACTAGCTAGCGACAAAGCATTCGTGGCCGCCTATAATGAAGAACTGAACAAATGGAAATATAGTCTCGACGCGGCAGCGAGAAACGCCGGCTCATGCGCACTAGATACAACTGAATTCAAAGGCAAAGCTGTGCACACCTATATTGGTTTTATATCCGCGGACGGAAAGGATGTAACCGACAGCCTTTATACAGGTTTGGTCAATTTATAAGGATACGTAAGATATGCTGCCTTTGTATTTGCCTTAATCTGGCTTGGGCACTCCTGAAATTTGAACCTTGAATATTAGGCTGATAAAAAATCAATATATTTTAGCTCTTCGATAAAATGGTTCGAAATTTGTCCAATCCGGTTTCCTCTGACGCCAAAATAAATCTAATTGATGAAACGAATTTCGATTTTGTGCATTCTCCCTTTTCTTTTTCTTGGAAGATCACGGGCACAGAAAACGGAAATGCCGCCGGTATTTACGCATGCAGATACGTTGCGAGGTTCACTTAATCCTGAACGTGCCTACAATGTTCTCCGATACGATATCTCCATCAGGCCCGATTACAATTCCCGGTCGATTGATGGAAAGAATAGCATTACTTATCTGGATTCGGGACTTACATACATGCAGATTGATCTGCAACCACCCTTGGAAATAGATAGTATCATTCAAAATGAGAAAAAGCTTTCCTTCCGGCGGGAAGGAAATGTGTTTCATGTTTACGTCGGCGATTCCCTTAACAGGAATTGTCTTTTTTGTCTTAAGATGCTTACTATTTTTTATCATGGCAACCCGCATATTGCAGCCAAGCCACCCTGGGATGGTGGATGGGTGTTCACCAAGGACACCTGGGGAAGGCCCTGGATGAGTGTCGCCTGCGAGGGCACGGGTGCCAGCATATGGTATCCATGCAAGGATTATCTCGGCGATGAGCCGGACAGCGGCGCCAGTTTATCTGTAACCGTTGCTGATAGCCTGGTCGCCGTTGGTAACGGGCGATTAAAATCGAAGATTCGGAATGCTGATGGAACCACAACCTGGACATGGGTTGTGCAAAGCCCAATAAATAATTACGACATTATCCCTTATATCGGAAAATATGTAAGCTGGCATTCGGATTTTATGGGGGAAAAAGGAAAACTGGATTGTGATTTCTGGGTATTGGATGGTGATCAGGAAAAAGCAAAAAAACATTTTACCGGAGTCGACTCTATGTTGCGGTGTTTTGAATACTGGTTCGGGCCCTATCCTTTTTATGTTGACGGATACAAACTAGTAGAAGCGCCCTACCTGGGCATGGAACACCAGAGTGATATCGCCTATGGGAACCATTTTCTGGAGGGCTACGATGGAAAGGATTTGTCGGGGACAGGCTGGGGATTGAAATGGGATTTTATTATCGTTCATGAGAGCGGTCATGAATGGTTCGGCAATAACATCACCAGCAAAGACCTGGCTGATGAGTGGATCCATGAATCGTTTACGAATTACAGCGAAACACTTTACACGGGATATTATTTCGGAAAAGAAGCCGGTAATGAATACAATGCCGGTCTCAGGAAAAATATCGAAAATAAATTTCCGATCATTCAATATTATGGCGTGAATTATGAACCGGTAGGAACAGATGAATATTACAAAGGCAGCAATATGATCCATAATATCCGGCAGGTAATCAACAACGATGAACTATTCAGGAAGATCCTGAGGGGCCTTAACCAGGAATTTTATCATTCAACAGTAACAGCGGGAGACATCGAACAATATATCAACCGGATTTCCGGGAGGAATTTTAACCCGGTATTTAATCAGTACCTGAGAAGCATTCAGATTCCCGTGCTTGAATACAAACAATCCGGCAATGAGCTGGAGTACAGATGGGATAATTGCAATGCGGATTTCAACATGCCTGTGAAAATATCCATGAAAGGATCCAACTGGCTCAAACCCACAACCCGCTGGCAGAAAATGAAGCTGAGTACCAAAGGAAAAATAAAGCTTACGGCCGACAAGAATTTTTACATCAGCGTCAAAAATCTGGATGAACCTGAACCCGCCCCTTGATTTGATCCAAATCCTTCATCTTTGCAGCGCAACAGCATTTGCATATGAGTACAATCCGGCGGCAAAGCATTCTTTCATCCGCCATTATTTATTTGGGCTTTGCGTTAGGTTTTCTAAATATTTACTTATTTACCCGCGAAGGCGGATTCACCCCGGCGGAATACGGATTGTACGGCACATTCATAGCGATAGCGAATGTGGTCAACTCTTTCGCAAATCTGGGCATGCAGGCCTATATTTATAAATTCTATCCCTACTATCACGATAACCTGGAAATTCGGGACAATGATATGATGTCCTGGGCATTTGTCACCTCCCTCACCGGGTTTTTGATGGTAATGATTGCAGGATATATTTTTGAGAATTTTGTGATCCGGAAATTCGGCGCACATTCAGCAGAACTTATTACATATTATTCCTGGATATTTCCTTTTGGCTTCGGCCTGACCATGTATTCTTTACTGGAAGCCTATGCCTGGCAACTGAAGAAATCGGTACTCACCACATTTCTACGCGAATTGTTATGGAGGCTGTCCATAACCGTACTCATCCTGCTGGTGTTTACCCGGGTCATCCATGATTTTGATCTTTTCTTCAAACTCTTTTCGCTATCCTATATTTTCCTGGCACTGATCCTGCTTTTTTTGCTGGTACGCTCAAAACAAATCCATCTTACGCTTCGGATCAGCCGCGTTACCAGGAAATTCTACAAAAAGATTGTTGTGCTCAGTTCATTTATCTGGAGCGGCAGCCTGGTATACAATATTGCCAATGTGTTCGATCAGATTGTAATTGCCGCGGTGATGCCTAACGGATTGGCCTGGGCAGGTATCTTTACGCTCGCCCAGGGTGTTGCCAGTTTGATTCAGGCCCCTCAGCGGGGGATCATCGCCGCTTCCATAGGACCTTTATCCAGGGCCTGGAAAGAAAAAGACTTTGACAAAATCAAACGCATTTACCAGCGTTCTTCCATCAACCAGCTTGTTTTTGCATGCGGAATTTTTGTATTGATCTGGCTGAATTTTACAGATGGTGTAAAAACCTTTCATTTGCAGCCGAACTACCTGCGGGCTCAGCATGTTTTTTTGTTTCTCGGACTCATGCGTATACTTGATATGGGTACGGGCGTAAATTCCCAGATCATCGGCACTTCCACTTTCTGGAGGTTTGAATTTTTTACCGGCATGATCTTACTGGGCATTTCACTTCCGCTCAATTATATCCTTACGAAACAAATGGGTGTGGTCGGTCCTGCCATCGCCACATTTATCGCACTTGCGGTATACAACACGATCCGGTATTTTTTCCTGCTTAAAAAGTTTAGAATGCAGCCATTTAATTTGCGGACCCTGCTCACGCTACTGCTTGCATTTACAGGGTATTACCTTGCACATTTACTGTTTGAGGAAGTACATGGCATCGCCGGCATGGTGTTGAGAAGCGGGTTTTTTATACTAATATATCTGTGTGGGGCTGTCGTTCTCAAATTATCTCCGGATATCATGCCGGTCTGGAATACTTTAAGAAACAAATTTCCGATTCCCTATCTTCGCAGCCGCAAATAAGTTC
Organism: Chitinophagaceae bacterium; assembly: GCA_003136915.1. Lineage (GTDB taxonomy): Bacteria > Bacteroidota > Bacteroidia > Chitinophagales > Chitinophagaceae > Puia. The sequence continues at coordinate 2,637 of PLEB01000217.1, read as the reverse complement.
TTACAGGATGATCACGAGAAGAAATATAAGGGTTAAAATCATGCAAACCCTATACTCCCTGGAGGCCCAGGAAAATACAAAGGAGGTAGAGGCACAGAAGATCCTGCAAAAACATTTCGAATATTCCAGACAGCTACTTGTTTACCTTTTATTCTTTCTCACCGAGATCGCCCGCTACGCGGAAAAAGATTCCGTGCTGAGATCATCGAAACATCTGCCATCCGAACTGGATAAGAACGTAAATACCAAACTGGCAGGCAACCTTTTACTCTGGGGCATCCTCGAACAGGACTCATTCAAGAAGGCCCTCAAACAGGAGAAGCCTGAACTGATCGATCACGGTGAACTTGTGCGCAAGCTATATCTGGAACTGCGCGATACCGATGAATATAAAAAATATATAGGCGAAGAAAAGCGGGAGAAAAAACAAGAGAAAGAAATCCTGGAATATATTTTCAATGATTTTCTTCTACCCAATGAAGCTTTTGAAAGTCATCTGGAAGAATATTTCAGCAACTGGAATGATGATGCCGGGATGATGCAGAAACTCGTTTCCGGATTTCTAAATAAGATAACCGCATTTAATTTTCAGGAGATCATCAGTGAAGAAAAAGCGGGATTTGCACACGATCTCCTCGCCTCGGTAATGGAGAAAAAAGGAGTCAGCATGGACCTCATCCGTCCCAAGTTGAAAAACTGGGATGCAGACCGCATCGCTACGCTGGATATGATCCTGATGGAGATGGGTGTATGTGAATTCCTGTATTTTGAAACCATTCCACCCAAAGTGACCATTAATGAATATATTGACCTCGCCAAGGATTACAGTACACCCCAAAGCGGTCAGTTTGTAAACGGTATCCTGGATAATATTCACAAAGAACTGGTGCTGGAAGACAAGATGCACAAGGTGAATTTCAAAGCCTCCTGAGCAATGACAGCTTTTTTATATAGGTTTGCAAAAAAACGGAAAATGCGCCCGGCTTTGCAGATTATTTTACTGGCCTTTTTATTCTTCTCCTGCACGGAGACCGACCAGCAAAAGAATCGGGGAAGCATGAAGATCCCGAAAGACAGCGCCTTATTTACGACCGTAAAATGGCTTGACTCCACCAACCGGAGTTTCGGAACCATTCCTGAGGGCCGCAAACTGGACGTGGCCTTTCGTTTTGTCAATTCAGGCATGAGGCCTCTTATCATCCAGCGGGTTCAGGCCAGTTGCGGATGTACGGTAGCGGAGCAACCCGATGAACCGGTTCTTCCGGGAAATGAAGGGGTAATAAAAGCATCATTCAACAGTGAGGGCAGGATTGGTGTTAATAACAAGACACTTTACGTGATTGCCAATACCAGGGGCAGTCAGACCAATGAACTACATTTCAGTGTTGTTGTAGAGAAGAAAAAATGGTAAGCAACTCAGAGTCTAATTAAAAACTATATCATGATTCATTCAGTTATTTTGTTACAGACAGGTGTCGGAGGAACAGGCACCCTCAATTTCCTCCTCTTAGGCGGCATGATCCTGGTGTTCTGGCTTTTCATGATCCGGCCCCAGGCAAAAAAAGCTAAACTGGCTAAACAATTTCAGGAAAATATGCAGAAGGGAGATAAAATAGTTACCATCGCGGGAATCCACGGAACAGTGAATAAAATTAATGAAGACGGAACGCTGATGCTGGAAACAAGTCCAGGCAGTTATATGAAAATTGAAAAAAGTTCCATTTCGATCGACTGGACAAACAATCTGAAAAAAGCGGCTGGCGCTTTGGAAAAAAAATAATTCGTTATTCCACCGAAACGCTTCTGAAAACTCGGGAGCGTTTCTTTTTTTAAACTCCAGGCGGGATATGCTGAAAATCGGATTAACCGGTGGCATTGGCTCGGGTAAAACAACCGTGGCAAACATTTTTGAAGTGTTGGGGATCCCTGTGTATTATGCCGACGAAGAAGCGAAAAAACTGATGAATGAAAATAAAGCGCTGCGGCGGGAGATCATCAGGCTGTTCGGAGATGCGGCTTACAAAGAAGGGGAACTTGACCGGAGCTTTCTGGGAGAACTCGTTTTTTCTGATCCTGAAAAACTTTCCCAGCTAAACAAGATCGTTCATCCGGCGACCCTGGAAGACGCGGCGCAGTGGATGGTCCGGCAGCAAGCACCCTACGCCATAAAGGAGGCCGCCCTGATATTTGAAGCAAACCTTCAATCTTATTTTGACTACGTGATCGGAGTCACTGCTCCGGAATCCCTCCGCATCAGCAGGGTGATCCAGAGGGACCATACCAGTATGGAAAAAGTACTGAAACGCATCCGGCAACAAATGAATGAAGAAGAAAAGATCGCCCTTTGTGATTTTGTTATAAAGAATGATGAGAAAGAGGGGCTTTTGCCGCAGGTTTTTAAAGTTCATGAGACCCTGATGGCGAAAGGGTAGATGGTAGATGGTAGATGGTTGATGGAATTCAGGTGCGAATTCACAATAAAAGTCCATCAACCATCCACCNNGCAGTATTTAGAAGGTACATGCAGAAATCATTCGAGTTCCTGATGATATTGGTTCCATCCGATTTACCAAAATAAGAAGAGATATCAGGAAAAATATAGAATGCCCCTTCAGGCTTAAAGCAGGTTATGCCCGG